>CAMWPE010000108.1 GCA_947176055.1 uncultured Desulfovibrio sp. | reverse complement strand
CTTATTTTCCCTCTTTGGCGTTGAATTCGGCTTCCGCCTGTTGTTCGTTGTCGGGCTTGAATCCATAGAGCTTGCGGAAAGCGAAGGCGCGCAACTTCTTCGGATAGTAGGTCGGGGAATCCTCGAGCCCGGTGTAACCGTCGACCAGGTTGTTAAAGCCGATGACGCGCGTCTTGCCGCTATAGGTGACCAGCTCCACTTCCTTTTCCTCGCCCGGCTCAAAACGCACGGCGGTGGTGGCGGGGATATTTAAATGCATGCCGTAAGCCATGGCGCGGTCGAACTGCAAATAACGATTTACTTCGAAGAAATGAAAATGGCTGCCGATCTGGATGGGCCGGTCGCCCGTATTCTTGGCTACGACCTTCGCGGTGCGGCGATTGGCGTTGTATTCGATCTCGTCCTTGGCCAGTATGACGCCGCCGACTGGCACGTATTCCTTCGGCTCGAATCCGGGAGTTTTGGGATAGTCAATGGGCGGGGTGCCCTGAAATACGCCCTGCGGCGTGGAATAAGTCTTTTTATCGTCCGCCATTTTTATCTCCGCTACTTAATCGGGTTGTGAATGGAAATAAGCCTGGAGCCGTCGGTAAACACCGCTTCCACCTGCAGGAGATCGATCATGTCCGCGACGCCGTCCATTACCTGATCTTTCTTCAGGACTTTCGTCGCGTCGGTCATCACTTCCTCGACGGTCTTGCCTTCCCTGGCTCCTTCCAGCGCCGCCGAGCAAATATAGGCGACGGACTCGGGATAATTGAGCTTTATGCCCTTTTTGAGCCTGCGTTCGGCGATGATGCCCATCGTCAGAAGCAGAACTTTCTCATGCTCCCGGGGAGTCAAATGCATACTATGCCTCCTTTGCGGAATTAAAAACTAATCGCGCCTTCGCGCTGCGCCCTGAAATCACGACCGAAGGCCCGCGATCCGGCACCGTTCGGCCGCCTGTTTTTCCTTACTACACGCTCCCGATCTTTTCAACCTATATGATCAACGTTTTTTGTTAGTTATCAAAAAAACTACCGATTGGCAATCAACGCTTGCCTCATCTTTCTTCTTCCGGCGATTTGACAGGATCGGGCAAAATTTAGCTAGTCAACAACATTTTCTTCGACAGCGGCGAATTTATTATTTATATTTCCTGACTCGCGTTGTCCCGCGAGCCTAATCCAAATAATTTACGGAGAATAATATGCGCAGACGCGATTTTATAAAGACTTGCGGCGCCGTCGTCGGCGGAGCGGCCCTAGCCGGGGGATTTTCCGCGGTCGCCAAAGCGGGAGCCGGACCCGACGCGGCCAATATCAGGAATTATCATCCCGACATGACCTACCGGCCGCATGGCCTTACAGGCGCGACAGTGTCGGCGCTGGGCCTGGGGATGATGCGGCCGCCCATGAAAGAGGACGGCAAAACGCCGGACGCGGACAAATTTATCGATATGGCCCGCTTCGCCATCGACCATGGCCTGAATTATATCGATACGTCCTATGTTTACCTGGGAGGAGAGAGCGAAAAGATCACCGGGAGAGCGTTGGGGAATGGATATCGCGACCGGGTTTACCTCTCCAGCAAATCTCCTTGGTGGCTAATGGAGCGGCCGGAGGATTTCGAGCGATACTTTGACGAATCGCGCCGCAGACTGAACACCGATCACATCGATTTCTACCAGTTGCATATGCTCATGCACCGCGGCTGGAAAGACAAGGCGGTTCCTTTCCGGCTGGTCGAAAAGATCAACAAGCTCAAGGACGAAGGCAAAATCAGCTACGCGGGCTTCTCCTTTCACGACGGCCTGCCGCTTTTCAAAAAAATAATCGCGGCTAATCCGTGGGATTTCTGTCTTGTTCAACATAATTTGCTTGACGGCGAGCACGAGGCCGGAGCCTACGGCCTGCAATACGCCGCGGCCAACGGCATGGGCGTCTCCATAATGGAGCCTCTGCGCGGCGGCGTCCTGGCCATACCGCCGAAGGAAGTCGTAGAAATTTACGAAAACTACCCCGACCGGCGATCGCCCGTCGAGTGGGCCCTGGATTACCTCTGGAACAAGCCGGAAGTCAGCGTTGCGGTTAGCGGCATGAGCGATATGAAGCAGTTGAGGGAAAATCTCGGCTACGCCAAGCGCGCCCGTCCGGGCATGCTCTCCGCGGCCGACATGGCGCTTCTGGGCAAAGTCGCCAGGCAGTATAATTCCTACCCGGGCCAAGTCCCCTGCACGGGTTGTTATAATTGTATTCCCTGTCCGAAAAACGTCGCCATAGGCTACCTTTTTACAATTGTGAACAATCAGTACCGGGTAACCCATGATCTGGCGCGCGCCCATCGCCTGGCCACAGCCTCCATGTCCCCCGTTCAGCGCGGCGACAAACCTGGCGCCTGCGACGGTTGCGGTCAGTGCCTCGCAAAATGCCCGCAGGGTATCGATATTCCCGCCGAGCTGAAGAGAATCGACCGCGAGCTGGAATTATACAAATTATAATCTTACCCCGTCGGGGCGATTACCGGCGCGATCGGTCCGCCCCGTTCCATAACGCCGTCGCCTACTATTTTTGTCTCCTCGCGATTTGCCATGTTCTTGCCACTTTCCCGGGTCCGGTGTATGGTTGCGGCGCTATGGTTCCTAATCTCTGTCCGGGACACTTTCGCGCATGTCAACCTTCCAGACCTCCGTCATAATCCCGGTTTACAACAAATGGGATCTGACCCGCGATTGCCTTAAAAGCCTCGCCGCGACCATCGATACGGGAGCGAACGAAATTATCGTAATCGATAACGCCTCGACCGATCGCACGCCCCGGGCCGCGCCCTTTCTGGGGACGCGACTTTTTGGCGATAATTTCAAGTATATCCGCAACGACATAAACCGAAATTTCGCCGGCGCCTCTAATCAGGGAGCGGAGCTCGCGTCCGGCGAATTTCTCGTCTTCCTGAACAACGACACAGCGGCGTTGCCCGGCTGGCTCCCGCCGCTCCTTCGCGACTTCGACGAGTATCCGAATATAGCCGCTACGGGCCCTGTCCTGCTCTATCCGGACGAAGAACCGTTTGGCCTGACTGTCCAGCATCTGGGAATTATCGTTTCGCCCTTCCTGAAATTCGGCCATCTCTACGCCGGCGTTCCGGAGGCGTCGCCCCTGGTCGCCAAAAGGCGCTTCTTTCAGGCCATAACGGCCGCCTGCATGGTCATGCCCCGATCCCTGTTTATGGAGACCGGCAAGTTCGATGAAGAATACATAAACGGCTTCGAGGATGTGGATCTCTGCGGGCGCCTTTCCGCGACCGGTCGCCGTTTTACAGTCAATCCCGCCTCCCGCGTCATTCACCGCGAAGGACAGTCGCCCGGTCGACATAACCGGGATCGAAACAATTACGGTTTGCTTTTGGATAAGAGTCTCAAGTTTTTTCAACCCGACTGGCAGTCTCTCCTGGCGGCTGACAATTTTACGCTTGATGTCGACGCATGGGGGATGCTCCGGGGCGCCCTTCCCCTCGCCCTGGAAAATGATCTTGATCGCCGTTTGCCCACCATGACCCGGGACGGCCTCAAAAAGGCGTTGCTGGAAAATATTTACTGGGAGCGCGGCTGGAGGGCGCGGATTGATAAAATTTCCGGCGAAAAGGAGCGCGCGGCCGTCGCGGATGTATATTTTAATCTATGCAGAACAATTCCGGCGGCCGCTTACGCCGCCGAAGCCGGACGCCTGGCCGGAGACGATGCCTTGCGTCGCAAAGGCGAAACATTTTTAAAATTATATAACGCGCCTCCCGAAAAAATTTTGAGCGACGCCCGCGCTTCCCGCCAACTCTGCCAAAAACTGGGACTCGCGGAGCTGGCGGCGAAATTCGCGGCCCGGATAGACAATTTCGACAGTTTTATCAAGGATACGTATCCCCGCTATCAGCGCGATTATTTCAGTCTTTTAAACAACCGGGTCTGAACCGGGACGCGAGACTACGCGGAAGGGCGGCGATTTATGAACGAAAGATCCGCTCTGCGCGCGGCTTGCGACTTTGACGAATAGACTATAGCGCGAAGCGGGTGAAAATAGCTACGCTCTATAAAAACCACTTTCTCTTCTTCAGGCCGTCCAGGCTGGCCGCGAAACGATCCTTTATCAATATTTTCGTCTCCCGCCTGAAAATCAGATTTTCGATGCGAATCAGGGAGTTGAGAGAGGCGGATAGCGTATCTTTTTCGCAGGAGAGCCTGAGCAACAGATCAGCCTCTTTTTCTTTGCCATTCAAAAAAATATAATCGAATTTGTTTACGCCCGCGAACTCGTCCAACCCCAGCGAATATTTCAGTTTACTATTAATATATATTGCATATTTTATGACATTCGCAACCAGATTGGCCGGCGACGTATAGATCGAAAAAGAGAGATAGTAATATTTGCCTGGCTGGACCGGGAAACTAAAGGCGATATCGATGGCGTCTTTTTTAAACATCTCTATCGACGCGAATCCGGTTTCGATGCTCGCGAAATTTGTTTTCAGATAATGAAAGTCCCGCCTTTCGGACCTGCCGGGATTATAGGAGCAAATTATAAAATTTAATTTTTTACTTTCCCAATCGCGCAACGGCGCGACTTGTTTGTCCTTATAAGTCGCGTAATCGGCGAGATCGCGGATTTTCGCCGGAACATTGGGATATTTGAAGCCGTCGAGCAATTCCGGCCAGTTGTGACCGATGATCAGGTTCTGCAAGACATTTTTGTCCTTGAGGCGTTTTGGCAGGGAGAGAGCCAGCTTTATAAATTTCCGGCAATTGACCGGAATGAAAGTCCGTACAGCCGCGTCCGTCTCGGCCAGAACGGCCGCGAGCCATTGGCCATTCCTGTGCTCCATATAAAATAGATCGCCGCAATTATAGCCGGACTTCAAAACTGTCGCTATATCGTATTTATCGATAAAGGTATTTAAATAGTAATCAATAAACTCGCTCCTGAAAGGCGACGCTTCGTAAACATAATTATACTGGGTTAAATAGCGGGCGACGCTCTCTTTTGAAGAATTTCCCGGAATATCGCAACGGTTGAATTTCAAAAGCTCGTAAACGTTCGAGCGCAGATGGACGGGGTTCTTTTCCCGCGCCATATCGACGTAAGCCAGAACTTCCGCCAATTGGTGCGTCAGGCACCAGTTTTTGGCGAACTCCGCCTTAATCGCGGCGGAAACTTCGAAGGCCGACAAATCGAGTTCGCGAAAATCGAGGCCGTAAAAGCGGACGAGCTCGCGGGCGAAGGTCAGATTGAGCCGCGAGTCATATTTCAGAAAAGGCGCGTTTTTCCGGCCGCTGTAAAAATAGGTAAAAAAAGCGACGTCGCCGCGGATATTTTTGACGGCCGACAGGCTTGTCCTGCTGTCCATGCCAAAAGTGAGCGAAAAATAGATTGTGTAGTCGCGGTTCAGGCGCTCGCATAAAGCCTTTAGTTTTTCCGCGATAAAAATCGCCGTTTCGCGAAAATCAACCGGGCGGATAGAATCTCTGGGAAAATAACGGACAAGCTCATGTTCCGGGAGTTTCAGGCAATTGTTGGGCAACAGGATAAATATACTGGCCCAAGGGGTTAGATCGCCCGGCAACGCCTTCGGAGGCCGGATTTTTAATTTACGACAGGTCTCGCGATAGCGAGCAAAATCATGGACGACCGACCCTGGAAAAAGTATGTTAATCAAACCGCCATGGGACGCGAGAACATTTTCGCGCTCATGATAAAATACAGGCTGGAGACCGCCGCAATCATTAAAAACGAAGCAGGTCTCTCCTTTGAGACAAAGGAGAGCGAAGCGGCCGGCCAGATTGTCCAGCGCGTCGAGAAAAGGCGGAGAGAGTGTATTTTCAAAAGAAAAAAGATTATGGAGCTTCGCGCAAATCCCAGCCGTTTCCAACCCGATCGCTTCTATATCGTAAGCCAGGCCGATAAAGATCAGGCATTCGTCGCCGCGGCGGGAGACGACAAAATCCAGGATTTCGTCATGGAAAAAATCCCAAAATTCCGTAACCCTTTCGGCGACATAATACGGCGGCAACGCCGTCAATTTCGCCCTTTCAGCGACCGGCGACAGGATCCAGCCCCGGGCGAAGGCGATCCGGTTCAGAAAGTCCGCGCGCGGCGCGAGCGTCTCGTTCATAGCCGTTAACCCGTCAAAAATTTTGTGGTAGTTAAGGATATAATCTAACTTGCGAAGGATAAAAGCTGGGTTCCCGAATGGGAGTAGGCTAGACCGAGAATCCCGCGCTCCCGGGGTTAGCTTTCTTTTTGCGTTTTGTCCCTTTCGCCATCCTCCCGCCTCAATATCCTCCCAATCGCGCTCCAGTCCTTATTTTTTACCATGACGAACTGGCGCAGGTCATTGGAACAGGCGACCCATAGCTCGCCGATTTCCCTGTCCGCCTTGACTTTGGGCGTGTCCCATCTGTCCGCGCCCTTGCGCGCTACAACCAAAGTCGTGTCGTCCGGCAAAAAGCAGACAAAGTCGGGATAGAAGCGGCCGTCGATTTTTCGCAGGTAAAAAGATCCCGGGCTTTTGGCCAGATTCCGGATCCAGAATTTTATTCTTCCGGCTTGCGCCTCGTTGTCCAGATACTGGGCGCATTCAAATTCCTCGCTTGAATCGCGGGCGCCGATAACAGGATAATAATGCTTTTTAAATTCATAGTTGCCGTATTTCGCGGGATTATATCTTTCGGCCGGAAAGTAATCCGTCGGCGAAAATTCGTGAACGAAACTATCATCGACCTTAAAGATCCGGTTGGTCTCCGGAGACGTCAGGAAACGCTGGCCATGTTCTTCATCCGAGCGCCTTCTTATCTCATCGATCCGCGTCTCGAGGATATCGCGGACGGTCGCCTTCTTACGGATCGCGAGCGACAGGGGGATCTTTTTCAGGGCTTCGTCCAGCCACGCCGCAACGAAGGCCCGCTTGAGATCATGCGTAAGCAAGGGAGCGTTTATCCATTCGCGCAGCCAGTACGCGAAGCGGATTTCGTCCCAGTTTTCCGGCCTGTAGGCAAAGTCCAGCGCCAGTCGCGTCCGCGCCAGAAACTCGTGTTTCAAACGCCCGTTTTCATCGACATCGATCTTCGCGGCCAGCGCGTCGTTGATCGCGAGACGGGCGAATTCTTCTTCCGTCGGCGCGGCGTCGCGCGGGGAGATTGACGGATCCGGCTGGATTTGAGCCTGCGGATCAAAAAAATCTCGCGAATTTTTTGTCCGGCCAGCTCGATATCCAGGGTAAGTCGCGGAACGAGCGCGCGTTCGCCCCTTTGCGACGGCGTCGCCCGGGGGACGCGTTGGACAGGCGAGTACAAGCCTCCGGAATAACGGGTTATTTCGTCCATTATATCCTGGTTTTTAATTACCTGTCGCGCTTGCCTGATTTCCTCTCCATTCAACCGGACCTTCAGGATAAGCTTGCCTTCCTCCGGTCGCCATTCGAGTTTCTCCGCCAACGACGCCGGCGGCTGCGCGAATTCGTCCGCGTTCGTCACTCGGATTTCTTTCGCCAATAGATCCGGTTGCCAGGGCTCGGCCGCTATTACGAACTGTTGGGCTTCCTCTTTTTCGAACCCCGCGCTTTTGGCCAACTGATCTCGCAGGTTGTTCGCTATTGCGGGGAAGCAAATCGCCTCCGCGAACGGCGGTCGCGTAAATTGTCTTTGGCCCGTCGAAGGCGGCCAATTTCGCGAAAACCTCCCGCGTCAGGACATTGCCGCCATTATCCGTCTCGTCGCCCAGGATTCCGTTGTAGAGCAGATATATAGCTCGCCCCTCATGGACCCCCAGCAGGGGGGAGACCGCGTCTTCAGCGTAGCCCGTCCCGGTCTCCATGAACCAGACATAAGCCGCCAGCCGGTCGAAACTTACATCCGCCCTTATCTTTCCGTCGGCGTCGAACAGAGGCTCGCCCGAAAGACGACAGAATTTAAACCCCCCGCCCAGACCGTCGCTGCGCTGGCCTT
>CAMWPE010000107.1 GCA_947176055.1 uncultured Desulfovibrio sp. | reverse complement strand
CACTCAGGATCCTCGATGATGGCTTCCATACACAGTCGCGGCGTCTGATCGTCCACATGTTTAAGCGCCTTTGGATTCTGGCAAATGGCCGCGAGACATATGGCCGGAAGTTGAAATTCCGGAGGAACGAGCCTTAAATTTTCGCCATTTTCGCACACCTTCTCCATGGCGAAGTCGGGATTGGAATAATCGGCTTCTTTACCTTTGGGCATTTTATCCGCCATCATTCGCTTTTCCGCCCAGATACAGGGCGAATTTTTTGAATAATTCCTTAATGTCTATGGGCTTTGGAACATGATCATTCATGCCGGCCTGCAACGCGCGCTGGACGTCTTCGTTAAAAGCGTTGGCTGTCATGGCGACGATAGGAATAGAGACGGCGTCCGGATGCTCGCTAGCGCGGATCTGTCTCGTCGACTCGTAGCCGTCCATAACCGGCATCTGTATATCCATAAATATAATGTCGTAATAACCCGGAGCCGACGCCCCGAATTTTTCTACGGCAATCTTGCCATTTTCCGCGAATTCCGTTTCGATACCGGCCATTTCGAGGAATTCCAGGGCTATTTCCCTGTTAAATTCGTTGTCTTCCACCAGTAGGGCGCGTTTGCCGGCGAAATTCTCTTTTGGAGCCGACGGCTCTTTCCGGCGCGATTTGGCGTCCAGTTTACGCGTGGAAGCAAGCAGTGCATTGTAGAGGGACGATGAGAAGAAAGGCTTGGGAATAAAGTCGTTTATTCCATCCGCCCTTGCCCGCTCCTCGATGGAACTCCAGTCATAGGCGCTGATTATAATTATGGTCATATCGCAGCCCACAATTTTCCGGATGCGCCGGGCCGTCTCCGCTCCGTCCATTCCGGGCATTTTCCAATCGACGAAACATATGTCGTAGGGACGACCATGCAGTCCGGCCTTGCGTATTTTTTCCAGTCCTTCCTCGCCGCTTATGGCCTGCTCGGCTTTCATGCCCATTTTGGACAACAATAAAACGGCGTGCTCGCAGGTGCCCGGATCGTCATCGATAATCAGCACCCGCATTTCCGGCAATCTATCCCGGGCCGGAGCGCGCTCTTCGGCGTATTCGAAGGGCAGGTCGACGGTAAAAGTCGTTCCCTCCCCCTCCTTGCTCGCCACTTGGATATCGCCGCCCATTAGCGAGACAAGGTTCCAGGTTATGGACATCCCAAGACCCGTGCCGCCATAGCGCATCGTTATTTTATTTGACGCTTGCTCGAACGGTTTAAAGATAAGCTTCTGGAACTCTTCGCTCATGCCTATGCCCGTGTCGGTTATGACGAAGCGCAAAAGCAATGTTTTTTTAGTCTTATTAATTTGCTCTATATTGAGCGTTATTTTTCCGTCGGCTGGCGTAAATTTCAAAGCGTTTGAGAGGATATTGATGAGGATCTGATTCAGACGCAAAGGATCGCCGAATAATTTTTCTTCGTCTACGCTCTGAAAGATGTCGAAAGTAATACCCCGGGACTGGGCCTGCGGCTGAATCAAATCATTTATATTTTGAATCGCTTGAGGCAGACTGAAGGGATCATTGCTGATGGACAGCTTGCCATTCTCGATTTTTGACATATCGAGGACGTCGTTGATCAGATTCAACAGGTGCTTCGACGATTCGGAAATCTTTAATAGGCAATCCTCGACGCGGGCAATATCATTCAGTTTATTTAACGCGATCGTCGTCATGCCAATGATCGCGTTCATTGGCGTCCGGATCTCGTGGGACATATGCGAAAGGAAATTGCTTTTCGCCACATTGGCGGAGTTGGCTTTTTCGAGCGCCTCATGCAGTTCAAGTCGCCTGTGATAATCGCGGGTCTTGTCATGCAAAGTTACTATCGCTCCGGCCAGATGGGATTCCTTTTCGTCGATGGGATAGACGCTTATTTCAAAAACCCGGTTCTCGCCGCACAAGGCGTCCTTTTCCCGATGATCTTTCAATTCGTCAATATGACTCAATTGGGCGACGAGCCATTCGCCGTCATTCGGCGGCAGGAAATCGTAGAGAGTCTGCGGCGAGCGCAGAATAATGGCGGGACTCAGGCCCAACAGTCTCGCGCTATTGTCGCTGACAAACTCGAATGAATAGGCGTCCCGGGCGATGATAAAGACTTCGTCGACATTTTTGGTGAGCAAATCAAAAAGTTGCTCCCGATGCTCGATCAGCATCGATTTCATCTTTTCCTTTCTGGCCAGTCTCCAGAAGGCCAATAATAATAACAGACCGGCTACGATGGATACCGCGATATTAATGAGCGCGGAGCGACGCGTTTCGGTTTGTTTTGTTCCCATTAGCTCGTCCGCGCTGAGAGAAAGATTATTCAACGCTTCGTAAACATTTTTCACTTGCGGCTCGACCAACCGGTCGTAAACCTCTCTGGCCTTACCATAATTCGAATTGCCTTCCAGATCTTTCGCCGCCAGCCGACGCGCTTTGCGCAACTGGACGAAAGCTTCTTTTGCCGCGTCCAAAACTTTGCCGTCGCCCTGAAAAAGTTTTGCTACCTTCGCAAGGGAGGCGTCTTGCGCCTTGTCCTGACGCGCGAAAATATTTTCGAAATCATCGTAACTTAAAGTCGGCGTGGCCAATATCCCGGGCAGTGTATTTTGCATTTCCAGGGCGCGCGTCTTCATTTCGCGGGTCTCTTGCGACACGCGGACAGGATACTGCAGAATATAATCCATTCTCCGCGTAAAATCATGGAGACTTACGCAAATATAGCAGATGTAGAGAAAAAGCGAAAAATAAAGCGCGTGCTGATAGGATATTTTTTTGCGCATTAGGATTTCCGGCATAAAATGGGAGCGGAAAATACGCGAAAAATATAACATAACGCGAGGCCATTCCGCAACACGCCCGCCGCTTGCCAAATACTATAATCGCGCGAGATATCATCGTAGCGGGCGTCGGCCGGAGCGGCCAAAGACTGGAACAAAAAAATCCGGAGCTAGACTCCGGATTTAAAAACGCCTATCTCTTATGACCGGGTTTTATAGACTTGCCCGCAGGCACAGATCCGTCACCCAGATCCAGAAGGGACAGAAGAAGCAGAAGAGGATAACGCTCAAAGTCAGCGAGGATGTGCCGGTTGCCACATAAGTGTCGTATTCGTCGGCGATAATGATGCCTGAAAAGGCCGGCGGCAGGGCGCAAGCTACCACAAGCATCTTGAGATTAAGGGGATCCATGCCGCACAGCAAGCCGACGACAAGCGTGGCAAGGGGCATGACAATGAGCTTCATAATCGAGCCGAGAATCGCCTGCCAGTTAATGACGACCTTGATGGAGGACAGGGTAATGCCGGCGGAGAAAACGGCCATGGAGGCGTTGGCTTTCGCGATGAGATCAAAGGACGGCGAAGCCCAGGCGGGCCAGGGAATGCCGATCAGCACCCAGATTACGGCCAGAATCGGCGCCCAGGCGACAGGTTGTTCGAGGGCATGGATAACGGGAGCCCAGGCGTTTTTATTTTTGGACGAGCCGGGTTTCTGCTTTTCAAGGGATGCGTTCAGGAGGGAGAGACCGACGGGAATGCCTATGGCGTTGACCACGATGCCGACAATGGCCACCACCAGGGCGACGGTAGGCGTCGTGCCAAAAATTGGCTCGAGCACCGCGAACCCCAGAAAGCCGATAGTCGGCGAGCCGCTGATCAAGGCCGATACGGCAGCGTCGGCGCCGGTGTTGCTCTTGAACATTTTATAAATGTAATAGACGGCCATGAAGCAGCCCATGATGACGACGGTCGATACTATGGACAGCTTGATGTCGCGATAGAGCATTTCGCGGCTGGCTTGCGCTATGGAAACAAACAAGGCGGCCGGCAAAGCGTAATCCAGCACGACCTTATTAAATTTCTTGGAATCCTCGCCGTCGAATATGCCCTTTTTGCCGGATATATAGCCAGCCGCCATGACCACGATAATCGGGACGATGGCGTAAAGAATAATATGCGTAATTCCCATTGTTACCGTCCGAGAGTCGCGGCCCCGGGGAGCCGCGACATGAATTAGACTGTTAGACTATTATGTTCTGCAGGGGTTCGGGATTCAGATAGCCGATATGTCCGGACTGCTTGCCGGAATCGGCGGCCAGCTGGACATGGATGAAATTGGGCTTTTTGGAAGCGATGGCTTCGGTCAGGGCCGCGGACAATTCTTCCGGAGTCGTTACATAATAACCTTTCGCTCCGAAGGCTTCGCCGATTTTCTCGTAATGGGCGTCGATGTCGAGCGTGGTAGGAGCGGGATCCCCGTTATGGGATAGATTGACGCCGATCCCGTTATAAATGCCTCCGTTGTTGAAGACGACTACGGTGACAGGCAAATGGAAGCGGCAAATTGTGGCGAAGTCCATGCCGGAGAAGCCGAAGGCGGAGTCGCCTTCGATGGCGACCACGCTCTTGCCGGTGGCGATAGCCGCGCCTACGCAGGAACCCATCCCAAGTCCCATAATCGCCCAGGTCGCGCAGTCGATACGATGCCTGGGCAGGAACATATCGATGGTGTCGCGCGTGTCATCCAGCGTATTGGCGCCCTCGTTGACGATGATGACGTCCGGATTCTTTTCCAGGATGGGTTTCATGGCGCCGAGCGCCGTCCAGTGCGTCATGGGACGATCCTTGGCGTGCTCGGCCAGACGTCTCGCGAACTCCGCGTTCTTTTCCTTCGTCTCCTTTTGCAAACCCGGCACCCAGTCGGCGTCCATGGCAAGTTTGCGACCTTTCAGCTTTTCCAGAATCAAGCTCAGGGAACTATCTAGATCGCCGATCACCGGCGCGGCTATGGGACGATTGCGATCCATTTCCACCGGATCAATATCGAGCTGAATGAATTTGCCCTCGGGATTCCACTTACCGTGACCCCGTTCCAGCAACCAGTTTAGCCTCGCTCCGACAAGCATGACTACGTCGGCTTTTTCCATGATCGTAGAGCGGCAACTCAAGGCGCTCAAAGGATGATTGTCCGGCATGAGACCCTTGGCCATGGACATGGGGTAGAAGGGAATGCCGCTGGACTCGATAAGAGTCTTGATCTTTTCATCGACCTGGGCGTAAGCGGCGCCTTTGCCCAGGAGGATGGCCGGCCTTTTGGCATTGGCCAGCATATCGACGGCCCTGTCCGCCGATTCAGCGGAAGGAATCATCGCGGGGCACGGATCCACTGGTTTGAAAAGCCATTTCTCGGCTACGTCGCGGTCGACGGTTTCCGAAAGCATAGTTTCGACAACGTCAAGATAGACGCCGCCCGGACGACCGGAAACAGCCGCCCGGTAGGCGCGGGCGACCGCTATGGGCAAATCCTCAAGTTTGTTCACGCGATAAGCGGCCTTGACCAGGGGTTTGGCCACATTCAGCTGATCCAGATCCTCGTACCCTCCCTGATCCATGTCGACAGGCTCGCGGGCGCTAGAGCCTGATATCTGGATCATGGGATAGCAGTTCACCGTCGCGTTTACAGTGGCTGTCAGGCCATTCATGAAACCCAGAGAACTCACGGTGAGCAACAGGCCGGGCGTTTTTGTCAGGTAGCCATGCGTGGCGGCGGCCATGCCGGCTTGCTGCTCGAAACGGAAGCCAATATAGCGCACGCCGTATTCCTGACATAGATAGGAAAGGCCGGTGACGGGTATGCCGCAGACGCCGTACATACAATCGAGGCCCACATTCTTAAGGGCGTGGGCGAGAATATACATGCCCGTAACCTGTTCCGGGAACTCCGGCGCGTCGCCTTTTTTTTTGTCTTTATCGCTCATGTTTTTTCCAGGATTAAAATTGATATTTAATATGGATGATGGCGCCGACGAGGCGCCATCCAATGATCTATTATAATTTACATCTTGCCGTCGGGCAACGGATGCGTCGTGCCGTTTTTCGCGAACTCTTCCTGCTGTTGCTTGGTAAAGCCAAGGGAAGTGAGCACTTCCTCGTTATTGCCGCCCAGCGTGGGGCACGGTCCGTAAGTGGGCTGATAACCGCTGATTGTGAAGGGCACGCCCACGGTGACGAATTCGCCGACCAGGTCGTTATAGCCGGGCTGGTTAATCTTCACCAGGGTATTGCCGTCGTACAGGGTCTCGTCGGTCAGGATTTCGCGGGTGTTCAGCACCGGAGCCACAGGCACTCCGAACTGGGACAATTGGCCGGTTACTTCGAATTTTGAGCGGGTCCGGCAATATTCGCCTACGCGGCGATAAATTTCCTGCTTATGCCGATCCCTCGCGTCGGCGGTGTTGAAATCGGGATTTTCCAGCCAGTCCTCAAAGCCTATGCCCTTGCAGAAGAGCTCGAAACTCTTGTGATCGCGTTGCAGGATGACGTAAACGAAATCGTTGGGATCTTCGGGATAGCCTTTGCAGGGATAGCACCACCCCAAAACGCCGCCGCCTTCGATATTGCCGTCGCGGGGGACGTAATCAGGGAATTTTTCGTTGGGATACTGCGGATACTGGGTGAGATAACCGATCTTGTCCAGGGTGAGCTGATCGCGGGTCTTGATGCGGCATAGGTTGAGGCAGGCGTTATGCATCGACTGATAGACGAAAGTGCCTTCGCCCGTGCGGTCGCGCAGGGCCAAAGCCGCGAGAAGACCTATGCACATATGCATGCCGGTGTTGGAATCGCCGAGGGCCGCGCCGCTCTGGGTGGGGCCGTCATGCTCGCCGGACCACCAGCCCGTCGTCGTGGCCGCGCCGCCGGTTACCTGGGCGATGGGTTCGTAAGCTTTCAGGTGAGCGTATTTGGAAGACACGGGAAAACCCTTGATGCTGCCGTAAATGCACCGGGGATTGAGCTTGTGGACGACGTCCCAGCTAAAGCCCAGCTTGTCCATGGCTCCGGGATGGAGGTTTTCGATGAAGATATCGGCGTTTTTCAGCAACCTGGTCAGAATTTCCTTGCCGTCGGGACGGGCCGCGTCCAGGGAAAGGGATTTTTTGTCCGAATTGAGTTGCAGGAAGTAATAGCTCGGGCAGTCGGGATTGAATTGCAATTCCTTACGCGTCGGATCGCCCCTGCCGGGTTCTTCGATTTTGATTACTTCGGCGCCCAGCCACGCCAGCAACTGGGTGCAGGAAGGTCCGGACTGGACATTTGTGAAATCCACCACTTTAATGCCTTGCAACGGAGCCGTGGACATAAGCGATCCTCCATTTGGTTAAATGTCTTTAATAAACATAGTCCCGTAAATCTATAAGCGTCAAGCTTTATTTAAGAAAGCTTACGATACACCGCGAAATTCCGGAAATCGCGCTCCGCGAAGGCGCGACGATTCGAGACAATTATTCGCCCGATTCTATTTTGACGAGAGCGAAACAAGGCAACGACGCCGGCGCGAAAGCGGGCGCTCCAGGCCGTCATTCAAAGTAACCTCGCGAGACCGCCTGGCAGGAGATCGTTATACAATAGCGCGCCGGTTATAAATTATCGATGCGCGGGGTTTTAATAACGGTCTGCTATAGAAAAATTCGTAGGAAATTATCCTCTAACGTAGGGAAAAGCCATTCTTGGGATAAAGGTAGCGGGCGTGTTCGCGTCTCAAATCCGCGCCATAGCGTCCGGCTCTATTCAATAGCCCCGCTGTATCTAAATATAACGCCCGGAGATACCGCGCGGGCTTCTATTCATGCGTGGCGAAAAGATTGCGATATATTGTTTCGCCGCCGCTCTCTTTTACCTCGATTATAATTTCGGAATTGGCGAGATTAAATCTATTGGGAACCTTCGCGGCGAGGACGCTCCGTTTGAAGCGGTTGATCCGGAAATTGGCCATTTCGGCAGGCGCGAAGACAAGAGGATATTCCTCGCCGCGGGCTGTGACCAGCGTGGCCAGGATTTCGCCGCTTAACAACTTCTCATTGTCGGGATTGCGGAGATCCAGGGCTAGACGGACGCGATTGCCCGGCGTTATTCTAGCCTGGACATTGCTTACCTTGACGCGACCGGTATCGATAGCCGGAAAATCCTGATGCCCGGGTCCCTCTTCCATCGCCGACGGAGCCTGATTTTCGTCAGGAGGCGGCGCGTCGTTATGGGCCAGTTTTCGCAAAACGGCCTCGCGCCCTTCGACCGTGTCCTCATCCAGAATTTTTTCAAATTTTTCAAGCCTGTCCGCCCGCGCCGCCGCCGCCTGACTTTCGGTCTCAAATCGCTCCATATCCGCGACCAGCCGGCGATTCTCGGTCCATAAATTCCAGCATTGAGCGCCAAGGGCCGCGCAGACAAAGGGCAGGCAAACGACGATAAAAG
>CAMWPE010000106.1 GCA_947176055.1 uncultured Desulfovibrio sp. | reverse complement strand
GTTCCAGCGGATAGGGAATGCCCAGTTTTCTCCGCCACATCTCCAGTGCCTGACGGCCGGGAGACAATAATATTTCCTTGCGCCACGCGGCGATCAGCGCGGCGATCACCGCGGGATCGTTATGTTCCCTGCAATAGACATGAATCAAAGCCGCTTCGGCGCGAACAGAGTTAAACCCGGCGAAAGGATGAATCGCGATAGGAAATTGACCGCCCCATACGGCCAACTCTTTTCCGTCCTCGAAGATTTCGGCGACGGCGCGCGAAGCTTCCAGTTTTTCTTTAATCCAGTCCAGCTTTCCGCGGACAAATCGCGCGACGCTTTCATCGGAGAGAAAAAAGGGAGCGGACACCAGGAGCTGACCATTAGTTACGCGCAAATACAGATTCCTGATTCTCTTACGCGACACTTTCAGTGTCAGCCCGGCTACGCGGATAAAACTGGTATTTATTCTGGTCTGCACGGTAGATAACGCGGCGGGAGTTGAAGACGTTTATTAATCTTTGCTATTTTTTAGCTTTTTATTTAACGTGCTAATCATATCGCCGCAATAAACAGTAAAGAGAGGTAACATGACAATTCCCATGAGAGAAAGCAGGAATGAAATAATCATACCCGGAGCTGTTCTAGGATTAATATAACATCCGATGGTCGTAATATTCATACCGGCCCACCATAGAGCGTACCAGAAATTTTTAACAGCTATATTTATATCTTTTTCCGCGATATAAAAGATTAATCCGCACATGTATGTAAATGGAATCATAACCAATATATATGACGCAAAGACAGTAGTTGTAATTTTTTTCGCAATAAATGAAACGACCATTATGAGGGCTAATAATCCCCGCAAAATCGGAATGAAGCAGAGGTATAAAAGCGCTTCGCGCGGGACATTAATATTTAAGGCCACTACTATATTTAAATAAGGGATAGATATTAACAGAAATGGCAGCGCGAGAATAAAAAATCTGAATTTGTGCTTTGATAGGAAGAGCCGGTAGAAGTAATCTAAAAGGAAAATAATACAGCATATGAGTTGGTAGGTCATATATATATTATTTTCCAGATAATTCACACCCCTGTAAGTATCGTACGATATAAATACTATCAGGCCGAAAGAGAGTACGAGAACGGCGTAGTTTACGGCATGCGGCAGGGAAGCGGACCATAAAAAACCGGAGTCTTTTTTATCATGCGCGGTTTCTATCGTCATAATTTTTATAATAATTTAAGGCTTTTGCCATAGATGAAAGTGATTGCGGCGCCAATGAGATTCACGGCTATGGACACATAAAGGACCAGCTCCACGCCGCCGACGCGCAGAAGAACGGGCATAAAAAAGACGCCCAGCACCGCTCCGATCTTGCCTCCGAGGGTGGCTATGCCAGTGCCGGCGCCGCGTTCGGATACGGAAAAGATTCTTGCTGGTATCACATAGGTTACAAGATGCGGTCCGGCGTTCAGGAAGGTTTCGAAGACTACGAAACTGGCGAAGCTGATCCATACTGGCCAATGAAGTTCGTAACCGGCGAGCAACATGGCCAGCATGGCCGAACAGACTATGAAGGACCAGCCCATGAGCTTCAGGATATTTACCTTGTTCATTATGCCCAGGCCCAGGGCGAAACCGGCTCCTATGAAGATATTGATAAATATCGTGGTCTTTACCGAACCCAAAACCTTGGGAATGCCGACCGCGGCCTCTCCCTGCAGGCCAAGGGCCATGACCAGAATGGGCAGGAACACTCCAAAGCCGTAAACGCCCAGTCCTTCGCATGCCCACGTTACGCCGCTCAGGATGACTTTTTTCAAGGATTCACCCTTGAACATATCGAACCAGGACTCGCCTTTGGGGGCGTCTTCATGTTTCTGGGGAAGCACTTCGGCATCCGGTCCGAAAAATTCTTTCGCGGCCTTTTGGGCAGCTCGCGTCCTGCCCTGCTCCATGAGCCAGCGCGGGCTTTGATACCAATGAATGCGCAAGAGAAAGGTTATAAGGCCGAGAGCGCCTATGAAGAGGATCAGATCGCGCCAGACCGCGGGATTGGGATCTTCCTTCAGGACAATATAACCGACCAGCGCGCCGCCTACAAAGCCCAGCGCGCAAGTGGCTTTCGCCAGCCCTACGAAAAAACTCACCCATTTTTCGGGCATTATTTCGGATATATAGCCCGAATCCAGACTATAGCCGCCGCCGACGCCTAATCCCGCGACGAAAAGCCACGCGATCAGACTCCAGACTTCGTCGCTGAAATAAACGCCGACGGACCCGGCCATGATCAGAACAGGGCAAAGACGAAAAAGGAACAGATATCCCCATTTATCCATGAGGCCGCCCATGACCATCGAGCCTATGGCGATGCCGGCCAGGCCCGCCGCGCCGACCACGCCCTGATCGAAGGCGGTCATTGAGGGCGAGCCCAAATAGAGAATGAGCGGGATCATTACGCCGACTATGGTCGAAAGGGCCGCGCCAATGAGTTGCTCCATGGAAGCCACGCCGGCGATATACCAGTGTTTCCAGGAGAGCGGCGCCTCCGCTATGGGAATGAGTTTGGTCATTTATCGTTTAATCCCGATTATTCATGGTTTATTTCTTGCTTTTCCAGTCTGTCATATCCGGTTCCACATCGGGGTTCAACTTGTATAAAGGCAAAAGGAAGAGCCAGGTAGCGACGCAGAAAGGTCCGGTCAAGGTCGGCATGCCCCAGGGCACAAGCAATGTGTCCATACCCGCCTGTATAAACACTGTGGCGATAACGCCGGCGGCTGTCCAGAGGGCGCTCTTCCAGTTTACCTTATAAAAAGTCGTGCCGAGGGCTATCCCGGTAAGCACGGGGCTGAAGCCGAAAAGACCGGCGGTAACGTCCGCGGGATCGGCCGCGAAAAGCAGGGCGACGGCCAAGGCCAGAGCGGATGATCCGGCCGCGTAAACGGCCGCCCAGATATTGCAAACGGCCAGTCCAATCAGGAAGATTACTCCGGTAACCGCGTTATTGATCAGGAAGACCTGGGAAATTCCTTTTAGCCAGTAAACGATCATGGAGCCGAAACTCCAGTCTATTTCCCCGCCAATCCGGACGATCAAGGCCGGCGTGTCCATATCGGCCAGAGGAATGGCGGTAAGCTCGCGGGCCGAAAGCAGGAAAATCCAGGTAAGCGCGACAAAGGGGAAAGTAAGGGAATTGATTTTGAATTGAGCCGTCACATTATTGAAGCCCCGGCGCATCCAGGTCGTCAGCATGGCGCAACAGATAAGGCTTAACCACATCAGCGGGACTGGAGCGAGGAATGTGGGAAAAGCGCAGCCCACCAAAATGCCGTTAAAACCCCAAAGGCCGTCCCGTCCGTCCTCCACATGCTCGCCGATGATCCAGCCGGCAAACGTGGAGGCGATCAACCCGAGCAAGGCTCCCCAGGCCACCTGAGGCGCGCCGGAATAACAAGCGCCCCAGAAAATGCCTATGATGAACAAAAGCCCCGTCCAGGCGCTCTGTTGGAACATGACCTGGCCGCTGCCGCGCAATAGATCGCGAATTGTTCCTTTAAACGAGAACGAATAACTTATAAGGGGAGTATTGCTATCGCTCATATATCCTCCTGAATAGCGACGCGAGTTAACGCCAGGCGAATTCCCTGGGCAAGCCGCGGCCTTTTACGGCGCGCCGGACTGTCGAGCAGAACTCTCTGACGGCCTTTTTTACCGGTTCAGATTCCATGCCCAGAACTTTGAAAATCAGGCCCGAGTCGTTGGGCAAGCGGCTTACGCCGCAAGCCAGCTCCTTGCCAAACACCGGTCCAGTTTTTTCGAATATTTCGTCGGCCTTGTCTTTTGGCGTCAGAACGATAACGTTTCCGAAAACGTCGAACCGGCCCATGACGCCTATATCGCGGACGAGGCCGCGCTCCGGTTTAATGACGAATTTTTCGCGATAAAGCTCCTCTCCATCCGGACGCCTGGCATGGGAGCAAATCGACAACACGTCGTATTCGAATAACTCGCCGTCTTTATAATACTTCCGTCCCGGCGTAAAAATTTCCGAATAAAACATGGAGGCCGTAGGATCGATAATAATATCCGTATCGGAGATATAGCGTGTATGCTTGCAGGGAATCAGGGGCAATGGCAAATATTCCAGATAGGATCCGGCCTCCAGGATTATAGTCTGTTTCATGCCGGAATAATTGCGTTTCATTTCGGCCAGTTTCGTCGCGGCGGCCGTCGTCAGGAAAGCCATGGCTCCGGGCGCGAGGCGAAATTCCTGAATATACCTGTCGCCGTCCACATTCGGACCGCCCGACGAGATGATATAGACGCAGGGCATCTCCGGCATTTCCTCATCGACGTACAATTCCCTCTGGACAATTAACGGCGCTCTCCGGTCATGGTGGCGCATTATCGATTTGCCGTCGTCATCGACTTCGAATACGAGATTCAGATAGCCGCGCTTTCCCGGACAACCTACGTACATGGCCGTAGGCTCTTCCGTATAGCCGGTGAGCTCCGGCATGGAATCGAAGCCCGGATCCGGCGTGTCCGCGTAAAGCCGGTCGTTCATGCCTGCTCGCCTTTGGCCTTATCGAACAGAGCCATCTTGTAAATGAGATCGATCAACTCGTCTATGCCCTCGCCTTTTATGGAATTGGTAAAGACGAAAGGTTTGCCGGGACGCATGAGCTTGCTGTCGCGATCCATCACTTCCAGGGAGGCGCCCACATAGGGAGCCAGATCCGTTTTATTGATCACGAGAATATCGCTCTGGGAAATTCCGGGTCCATCCTTGCGGGGAATCTTGTCGCCGGCGGCCACGTCGATGACATAAATAAAAAAGTCGACGAGCGCGGGACTGAAGGTCAATGTCAGGTTATCTCCGCCGGATTCGAGAAACACTACGTCCGCGTCCGGAAACTTGGCCTCGATCTCCTCCACCGCGGCGATGTTCATGGAGGGATCTTCGCGCACGGCCGTATGCGGGCAGGCGCCCGTCTCCACGCCCACGATCCGATCCTCGCGCAGAATACCTTTCAGGGTCTTCCGCACATGCTTGGCGTCTTCCGTGGTTACGATGTCATTGGTAATAATTAACACGCTCAAGCCGCGCTCGATCAATTTTGGCGTAATCGCCTCGATGAGAGCCGTCTTGCCGCTGCCCACAGGACCGCCCACGCCTATTCTGCAAGTAGCCATATTTCCCCTTAAAAATTCTAATTCATGAACATGCGCGATTGTCCCTTCTCATGCAGGGACGCGAAGATATCCATCTCCGGCGCGAAAGAATTCATATTTTCAAACTTCATTTCCCGCGCTTCTTCATAGGCGGCGTCGACGTCTTCGCCCAGCTCGAACAGAATTTTTTGCGTGTCGTAATGCGAGACGCGCGTCAACCGCAGGGCCGCGGACAAGACCATATTAATTACCCCGTATTGATGGGCGACGAACAAATCTCTTTCATCCAGGCTGGCGAGAGAGAAGGCTGCGCCCTGCGCTATGGGGAAATAACCCGGCGATTCTCCCGCCTTGATAGTTTCCAGCCAGCGCCCGGCCAGACTATTTTCGCCGTAAAGCCGCGCGGCCAGCTCGGCCATTTTCTTGCCCATGCGGGTTTGCATCAGCCGCGCTTCGAAATTGAGCCGGAAAAGCGCCAGATCGCGATCAGTCTTGATTATTCCCGCGAGATCGTCCCGCCGCGCGCTCCGGAAAGCGGCTAGAGCGGCTACTCCGTCCGTGAAAGCCGCCTGATTTGCGGCGGATCTGGCGTAAGCCTTCAGCGTGGCCGCGTCATGAACGACCCCCAGGCTCGTCGCCGTCTCGAGGCCGTTTGAAAATGAAAAAGTCCCCACCGGAAAGGCGGAGTCAGCGAACTGGATCAATCTGAAATAGTTTTTCATAGGCCGGAGCAAAAAGTCCGCGCGCGTCTATATCCGTTTCGCGACGCGACCGTAAAAGTTTACCGGTTAACCGTACGTTTTATGGGCTTTATTTAATGGTGATGTCCGTCATGGCCATGTTCGCGGCCATGCGACCCATGCGAGGCGCCGCCGAAAAGCCTGCGGATTTCATGCGGCGCCATATAGGGAATCACCTCGCGACCAGCCTGAAATTCGTAGGTTATGCCTTCCAGATGATGCGTGTCCATTACGCTGGTCATAACTTTTTTGTCGACCGTTAGCGGCACATAGATTTTCGTTCCCTTCACAACCGCGGGCCAATGCTGGTTGCCTATGGCATGCCCCAGCTCCAGGGCGCGACGAATGATATTCTCCGGAGTATCGCCCGCGAGCGCCGAGAGATCCAGGACGAGCACGGGATTGAGATCCAGCTTGAGCGCCGCCGCTTCCCGCTTTTCAGGCTCGCAATAAATTATATCGCCGTCCACCACCTGCGTCTGTCTTTTGAGAGCCACCGGGTATTCCGTCCCGCTCTCGCCTTTGGCCAGAAAACGCGATTTTTGCGCCGTCCACTGATCCAGAGGAACGTAATCTATTTTGTAATCCTTGAGTTTTTCCCGCCATTCGGGATCATGCAGGTTGCCTATAACTTCCGAACAAATCTCCATTCTCGCCGAAGCCTCCGGATCTTCGTCCATAAAAAACGAAAATCCCGTAATTACAACTCTTTCAATAAAAAGCGGCGTCCGCCCATACGAACGGACGCCGCGGAATAGCGCCTATTAACTGAACCAGTAGAGCTGGCCGAGAGAAAGTTCCTTGGCCGGCGGCACGTAGGCGTGCGTTCCATTCACATACACATCGAAGGTTTCGGGATTGATCTCGATCTGAGGCATGGCGTCGTTGAGAATCATGTCATGCTTATTAAGCTGACGGCATCTATGCACGGGATACAGGATATTGTTGATCCCGTACTTGGCCACCGTGCCGGCGTCGTGCGCGGCCTGGGAAGTGAAGCGGACGCAAGTGCGCGGCATGGCCTTGCCATAGGCGCCGTACATGGGACGCATGATCTTGGGCTGCGGCGTGGTCAGGGATGAGTTTGGATCGCCCATATTGGCCCAGTTGATGAGACCGCCCTTGATCACCATCTTCGGCTTCGTGCCAAAGAAGGCCGGCTCCCATACTACCAGATCGGCCATCTTGCCGACGGCGATCGAGCCCAGGATGTCGCTGAAGCCATAGGTGATGGCCGGATTGATGGTCATCTGCGCCAGATAGCGAAGCACGCGGAAATTGTCGTTGGTATCGCTGTCTTCTGGGAGCTTGCCGCGGACTTTCTTCATGTAGGAGGCCATCTGGAAGGTGCGCATGAAGGATTCGCCCACGCGGCCCATGGCCTGCGAGTCCGAAGACACCATGGAGATAATGCCCAAATCGTGGAACACGTTTTCGGCGGACTGCGTTTCCGGCCGCACCCGGCTTTCGGCCATGGCCACGTCGGAAGGGCTATGCGGATTCAGGTTATGGCATACTATAATCATATCCAGCAATTCCGCCTGCGAGTTAATGCCAAAAGGCAGGGTCGGGTTCGTGGACGAGGGCAGAACATTGGCCATCGAAGCCACTTTCAAAAGGTCGGGAGCGTGACCGCCGCCCGCGCCTTCGGTATGATAGGTGTGAATCGTGCGGCCATCGAGAGCGGCTATGGAATCTTCCACGTAACCGGTCTCGTTCAGTGTGTCCGTATGCAGGGCTACCTGGACGTCCATCCTGTCGGCCACGGCCATGGCGTTGCGAATAGCCGAGCAAGTGGAACCCCAGTCCTCGTGGACCTTCAGGCCGCAACAACCGGCGACGATCTGCTCTTCGATGGCTTCCTGGCCGCTGCTGTTGCCCTTGCCCAGGAAGCCCATGTTGATGGGCAGGCCTTCGCAGGCTTCGAACATTTTTTCGACATTCCACACGCCGGAAGTGATGGTGGTGCCATTGCTGCCGTCCGTGGGTCCAATGCCGCCGCCGATTAGGGTGGTGATGCCGTTCGACAGACAGTTGTATGCCTGCTGGGGCGAAACCATATGCACATGGCCGTCAATGCCGGCGGCCGTCACGATGAGATGCTCGCCGGAGATGGCGTCCGTCGCCGGGCCGGTGGCCAAGGTCGGCGTGACATGCTCCATGATATTGGGGTTGCCGGCTTTGCCTATGCCGGCGATCTTGCCGTCCTTCACGCCCAGGTCGGCTTTCACCACGCCCAGAAGGGGATCGAGGATCGTCACGTTGGTAATGACCAGATCGAGCGATCCGCCCTTGCTCGTCGTCTCGTTGGACAGCCCCATGCCGTCGCGCAGGGTATGGCCGCCGCCGTAAACCAGCTCGTCGCCGTACACGCGGAGATCTTTTTCGATCTCGACGTAAAGATCGGTGTTGCCAAGACGGATTTTATCGCCGACTGTCGGTCCAAAAAGCTGATTGTTCTGTTGTCTGGAAATATATGGCATCGCTTATTTTCCCTCTTTGGCGTTGAATTCGGCTTCCGCCTGTTGTTCGTTGTCGGTCTTGAAT
>CAMWPE010000105.1 GCA_947176055.1 uncultured Desulfovibrio sp. | reverse complement strand
AAGAGATAAGCCGGAAAAGAATACCTATTCGGACTTATTTGTTTGCCTGTTTCGCTCAAAGCCTTGATTCGCGCGACGAGCGAACGGGAGAGAGGAAATTAATAACGGAGGGAGGACACGTCCCGGAATGGAGGCAAACCAAAGAGCCTCTTATATTCGCGGGAAAATTGAGCTTCGCTCTCGTAGCCTACCCGGGAAGCCGCGGAACGCGCGTCAAGGTTTTCCATGAGCATTAAACGTTGCGCCTCGTATAGGCGCAATCTTTTTTGAAACTGCGGGGGACTGACGCTGGTTGCCCGCCGGAAAGCGCGATTAGTGGAGACGGACATATTGGCCAGGCGCGCCAGTTCCGGCATGGAGAAGGATTCGCGGAAATGCTCGCGCAACCATGTCAGCGAAAGCGCGACGCGATTTTCGTTCGCGCCGGGAGGCGATGGCAAACTTTAAATAATCGCCCAGGGGGCTGGTTAATATATGATAATGAATTTCCTTGACTATGTACTGGATATAAATTTTATTTTCTCTGTCTTTTCTTATAGCGATAAGCAGGCGGTAAAAAGCCAGCGGGAGTTCTTCAGGCGCCGCGTCAATACCAACAGGCTAGATGTGTTGTTTCCGGCGATGTCAGGCCATATTCGACGCTCAAATCAAGAAGAACCTGGGGATTTATGCGAAGAGAAACTGAAAGGAAAGGGTCGACCGCGGACGCTCCGGTGATCTGATAGATTCCGGGCATATCATGACAGAGAACGACGTATTGGCCCATCCCGTAAACGACGTCCCGCTCGCCGTAAAAAGCGCGCTTTTCGCCCTGAATGACAAGAGCGATTAAGGGATAACGCAAACAGCGGGCGGGTTTGACCGCGGCGTCGAAACGCGTAAGCGCGAAAGCGGCTTCGCTTACTTCCGAGCGACCAGGCGCGGGCGCCTGAAAGAGGGCCTCGTTCCGCAATAATTTCAGGATCAATTTCGCTCTGTCATCGCTCGACATATTTTTTTCGCCCGGTCTTCGTTTCGTCCGCGACCAATAGAAACCGCCGCATTAAATGGGTCTTTCTTCGATATTTCCCTGAACTGGCAATGGAGCGGGAGCCCCGATAACAGAACTTTCGCCGGGCTGAATGTCCTGCGCTCCGTCGACATCTTGCGGAGGAGTAGACGCGCCGCCGCAAGCGGCGAGAACGAAGCAACAAGTCAGAGCGAGAAAAATTTTTTTTAACGCGACTTTCATCAGAGATTCTCCAATAAGATATAAACCAATTTTTGAGTATTTCGCGCGCTCGCGGCGCCTTGTCACGATTCGGAGCATTGTTCGCGAATTGTCCGGATTTCGCGGGTTTTAGAAGGACGGCATAACTTCGCCATCACCCGCAAATATTGTTTGTGTTTACTTAAAAAGAAAGCGAGGGAAGAGGAGAAGTTGCGTCCGACCAAGCCGTCGACAAGCATCTGGCTTATATCCCTTTCGCGCGTCAGCACTAGCTGGGAGAGAGTGAGGACATGCTTGTCGGCGTCCGGCATAGCGAGGAGCATTTTTTTAAAAGCCTCTTGCGAGCGGGGCAGATAATACCAAAAATACATCAGATCCAGCGCGTTGATTATAAAGGCTTTTTCCAGCTCGCGCCCCCTGGATCCGCCGCGGTCCTGCAAACCTCCCGGACGGGACAGTTGCACAAGCGCGTCTTCCTGGGGGAAGAGAAGCTCCAGGCGCGTATAACATGAAAAGACATTGGCCAGTTTATTGGAATAATCCCAACGGCGCATGCGCAGGTTTACCTTGCTGTCGGCGTAGCCTTCAATGAGAGCCGCCACCGTGTCCGAAGCCATCTTCGAGACTATCGCCGCGCTGGGAATAAGATAGATATCCGGATCCTCAATGCCAAAGAAGAGGAGGATATTTAGTAACATTAAATTATACAACGACGAAACGGGAATGGCCAGACCGCTCCGGAAGAAGTTGCCAATGGCGGCTTCCTTGGGGAAACCCCGAAAGACATTGTGAGCGCAGATATAGAAACCGTTGACAATATTGAGAACTGTGAAGACAAGCGTGGAGTCGTTTTCAACGGTCCAGCCTATCCAGTCCTGGAGGAGCCAGACGCGGATCATCACCTCCAAAAGAAGGACCGAGATGCCAGTGTACATCAGCGAATCGCATATCCGGCTTACGCTCACCTGATCTTTCCAGTGAATGAGCGTGTCGCGGGACAGTCCCTTGGCCGCGAGAACCATCTGCAAAACATTGCGAACGCCGGTTATTCCGAACCAGATAAAGGTGCCGAACCAGGCCAAAAACCACCAGTCCTGGGTATAAATAAACGAAGCGAAGGCTGGCACAAAACCAATTATTACCTTGAACCAGTTGCTTATATTAGTATTCAGATACGATAACCCTAACCGCGCTTCGCCTTTCGCGCTCCGGGATTCGAGCAGGTCGTTTTTCGCGCCCTGATTGAGGCCGCCCAAATTGGCGATATTGCCGTTTTTGCAAACGCGGCAATATTCGCTGGCGGTTTTCCATTCGCTATGCTTTTCCAGGCCAAGATGCGCGCAACCCGGAATCCTCCGGAGTTTGGAGCCTAGATGCTGCCAGAAGGAGGGATTTTCAGGCTCGCGATAAATATCGCATTCCTCCACAGGCGAGCATATGGGTATGGGATGGCTGGAATGATGTTTCTTGCGAAGCTCCTTTAGCGCTCTGGGCGGGAGAGTTTCTTTGAGGACGAGTCCCATTCCATAGGCGCGGCGACTGCCAGAGCTGGTGCCCAGACGAGATTTTAATGGACTATGCCGGTAATGCTCCCATAAACGCGGCACATTGCGGAGAATTTCCTCGAATTTCGCGGCCCGGACTTCGTCGCCTTCGCGCTCGAATTTTTGCAACATCCGGCGGACCATTTGTTTGACGCGCGGGCCGAGGCCCAGATTTAAAGCTCTTTGCAGATCGCCGATGGCGTTGATGTCTTTTAACTTGCCATCGAGCCACCCTTTCATATTAAAAATTTCGATATGCGTGATGGCGCCGCGACAATCGGAGAGAAATTCGGTGACGTCCGCCACGCTTAAACCCGCCGCGCCAAGCACAAGTCGATAACCCGGATTCAGATTCTGGAGCGCGCGGACGAGCTCCAGCGGAGTCATACGCAGGAGTTCCGGCATTCTTTCCGGTATATCGGGATGGCTTAAATCCAGGAGTTCCGGATGCTTCGATGCCGCGAGCCATTCGTCGGCAATTGTGTCGGCTCCCAGATTATCCAGATATTCTATTTCCTTTTTCGCGTCGTCGGTGTTCAATTTCTTCAATTTGAGGGCGCGTTTTTTCAATATTGGCAGAATATGCTTGTGCAAAGCCTCCGAAAGGTGTTGCGAGCTAGGCTGACCGCGACCTACAAAATTGATAAATTCCGAATCCGCGAGAGGGGGAATATCCTCATCCCATTCCTCCTCGATTTTGGGGCGCACATAGTCGTTCCAACCCGCGAGAACGCGCAAAACGCGATCCTTCTTCCAGGCCAGCGCTTCGCGTCCTTTTTTCATCATGGCGACGAGCTTGGGTGAGTGGAGAAACTCGAGAAAATCCTCGTTGGAGGAGAAACCGCGGGGAATCCAGAAAAGATTCGCGTAAGAGCCATAGAACGGCAATTGAAATTCTATACCCACGCGAACATGTATTCCCGTAATTTCCGCCGCGCGCAGCAATTCCCTGGCCGCTTCGGACGGCACCCAGTATTCGTAACCCACCGTGATTTGCCGGATTCCTTTTATCCAGGCGTCCATTATGAGGTGGGTGGGAGTTTTGCGTCCCTTCGTGTTCGCGTCGTAAACATGATCGTCGAAAGCCAGTTGATTCCAGGTCTCCGGCATTTCCGGCAGATGGTATTTGGCCAGCATCTGTCGGACAATGCGCGGCGTTCCCTGCATTACGCGACGAAAATCATGCGCCAGTTTTAATTGTTCGATGGCGTTTCCATACGAGCGCACCATTTCCTTCATGATTTGCATCAGCACGCGCGCCGTGTTGCGGCGCAAGGCGGAATGGGCGCTGTTCAGGACTTCGTCGTAAAGAACCTCGAGAGCGAGCAATCGATCTTTTGCCTGACCCGCGCCCGCGTTAAGATTGCGCAGAAGGTTTATGACCGCGTATGCCATGCGCGCGACGGGAGTCGCGGCGAGTTCTTTTATGCCATGCGGACTTAAGTTGGGATTGAAAAGTCCGTCCTCCGAAGATCCACTGCCAGACTCCAGGATGTGATTCACAAGCGAGCGGATATGTTTATCCTGCTTGTCAAAATAAATTTCGTTCCAGTGAAAGGCCATATCCCTCGCTCCCGCGTATCCCGCGTCGGCGGGCAATGGCGGAAAACGAAAAAACGTCCCCGCCAGCCCGGATTGACGAATTCCCGGCTAATTTCCGCCGGTCAGATAAATTCGTCCATTCTGCCGGAGCGCACTTTCTGGAGAAGCCGTTCGGAGGCTCCGCGCTCATGCTCGTTCATGCGCTCGAGTTTTTCATTGATGAGCGCCTCGCCCAGCTTGCGAGTGTAAGGCGTGGCGTAGTTCATTAAAAACTCCATAAACGAAGCCAGGGAATTGGGTCCGCATTGCGATCGTATATCGCCCTGCGAAGCCATGTTAATAAATTCCTGTCCATTGCGACCAAGCCGGGGACAAGCTACGCAGAAAGAAGGCAGATGTTTCGCTTCCTCAAGAAGGAAACGGACGACTTCGTCCAGATGCGTTTCCTCTCCTATGGGGAAAGGCGCTTTTTCGTCGGGAGCGTCGGCCCAGCTTTCGTAGGGATTGGCCACGCTTCCGGTCAATAATTGCGAGCCCCCCGCGTCGCAACCCTGCCGCCAGAGTCCCGCCGGTTCCCGTGTGGTCAGCAATATTCCCGTATAAGGCACGGCTAGCCGGAGGATCGCCACGCTCATCAAAAAATCTTCGTCATTCATGGCGAATGGCGGCGTATAATCGCACCCGGGGGCAGGGCGGACGCGATGCAGGTTGACAGTTCTTACGCCTATGCCGAATTCGCGGCTTAAATGAGCTATATGCAACGAAAGAGCGAGCAAATCGTAATCCCTCGGCCCAAGGCCCAGAGCCAGCCCCAGGCCTACGTCCTCGACTCCGGCTTCGAGAGCCGCTCGCGGCGCCGAGATCCTGGCGCAATAATCGCTTTTCGGTCCGGAAGGATGCGCGAGTTCGTAATATCTTTTGCTATATGTTTCCTGATAGATATTGACCGTGCCGGCATCGACGCTTTTTAATTTCGCGTAAGCCTCCGGCGCAAGCGCTCCCAGATTGATATTAATCCGTCTGATTTCGCCCGTCGCGTCGAAAAGGCGGGAAAGGACGTTAATGGCTTCGGCGAAGTAATCTATATCTTCCGCGACCGTTTGGCCGCTTACGAGAACCAGACGTTTATGACCCTGCAGCATTAACTTTTTGCCGGCTTCGCGCAGTTCGGCCATATCCAGCCTTTTGCGCTTTATTTCGCCGTTGCCGCTCCTATAGGCGCAATAACGACAGCCGCTGGCGCAATGATTATCCGCGTGCAGGGGCGCGGTCAGGACGATCCTGTCTCCGTAAACTTTCTGTTTTACCTTGTTGGCGGTCGAAAGAACCAGATCTTTGTCCTCCTTGTCGCGGACGCGAAGGAGGGCGACAATTTCGTCCAACCCAAGGCATTCCAGGGAAAGGGATTTCGCGAGAATATCCTCCAGAACGGATCGTTCCGGGGGTCTCTCGCGACTCATGGCGATTTCTATGGCGTTGGAATCAAGCCACTTCGGTACCGCGTCTTTGCTTTCGGTCATGGCGAATCCTTTGTGTAGAGGTCAATAAGAATGCCGGAAAAAAACGCGTCCTATAGTAAATTTGCTTAAAATTAACTCGCGCCGCAAAATCCAGCTTGCCTTTGGAAATTACTCCCGATAGCGGGGGAGGAGCGGGCGCTTTGGGCGCTAAACCGTCAAAGCGCGTTTATAAGCGTTATTTAAACCGGTTAAAGTAGGCGGTAAAAATCAAAACGGCGCGACGCTCTCGCGACCGCGCGCCGAAGGGGAAATCGTTTTATTAAAACGCCGCCAATCAATTGAAAAAAGCGCGCTCCTTTATAGGTCAAGGATTTTTTTATCCCTTGCGAAGCGGACATCTCCCTATGAGCGACACATTCCCGACGAGGGCGAGAAACGCGGGCGCCTTCGACCGGGGAAAAGCAGTATGAACGCGAACCATATATCGCGAATTATAAATATTTAAAGATAAAAATTTATATCATTTTTCGCTGGAATACTCCAGTTAAAAGGATCGCCTGGCGCGGAATAATAGCGGCCGAAGAGGCGGACGCCGTTTAGCCGGGAGGCAGGTAATGTCCGAAAAAAGCGTCCAGCGCCGAGGAAAGATCGCGCTGAATAGTCCGTCTTTGCTCCGGCGTTACGGAGAGGCATAGATCGGGCATTTCCGCCTCCAGCGAAGGCGGACAGCGGGATAGCAAAGCTCCCAGATCGGCGGAGGGGAGTTCGTAGTATCTCGCTCTCTTGCCAAGCGACCGAGCTATAGGTTCGCAATGCATTTTCAGAGTGTCAATTTGATCCGCGCCCGTTCCAATCATCAGCGTTTCCGGCAAGTAATGTTCGAAAGAATACTGATCGAACATCATGCCGTATCCGGGAGCCACGATCGCGGACGCGGAGATCAACGGATTAACGATTTTTTCATCCAGGGGCAGATCCGAGCACATTTCGTTTACGCGGTTTTTGGCCCATTTTTGACAATATATATCTCTGGATCCAGCTTTTTCGCAATAATTATGCCAATTCGCGCAATTGGGAACCGCGCCGCCCAGAAGCAATCCCGCGGCGCCGCCCGCGCCGAAACCGATAAATCCTATGGAGCCTTCCCGGATCGATTCTTTAATATCGGGAAAATTCATTATAATCTCGATAGCGCGGTTAATATTTTCAGCGCGTCTTACGAGTTGTTTCCATGTATAGAGATCATCCATATTGTCGAGGTTATCGCGGGGATGAGTCGGCGCGACGACAATATACCCCCGTCTTGCCATGTGCGCGCATAGTTCGTGGTGAACAAATCTGTTGCCGGGCGTCGGATGGGACAGGACGATAACGGGAAATTTTCCAGCCGCGCACTTGGCGTTGGGCGCTCCGGAAAAGATCCAGGGGGATACGGCAATCTCCCTTTCCCCTTTTTTCGCCGGATACCAGATATTTAAATCCATCCTGTTTTTCCCGTCTTCCATCCAGTCGCCCGCTGTCCGGAATCCCGCGTTGTAAGCCGACGCTTCGCCGGTCGCGAGCAGAATAAAAGCCGCTAACGACATTATGAACTTGATAGCGCTCTCGTTGCGCCAAGGCGCCGGATGGGATACAAAAAAAAGCGCTCGTCTGATCGTTGGTCGGATAAATGGGGAAAAAAATGGAATTTTTAGCTTCGTCATGGGATTTGATATTATATTTTACGGACTTCGTTCTGCATATCGATGTCCATTTGTTCGAGCTTGTTGAAAAATACGGACTCTGGATTTATGGGATCATTTTTGTAATTATTTTCTGCGAAACAGGACTCGTGGTCGCGCCTTTTCTGCCCGGCGACTCATTGCTCTTCGCTTCCGGCGTCGTCGCGGGAACGGGATTAATGGGGTACTGGGAAATCATGCTCATAATGTGCGCGGCGGGCATCCTGGGAGACGCCGTAAATTATTTCATAGGCGGACATATCGGACCGGCGATTTTCAAGCGCGATTCGAAACTGATTAAACGCGAGCATCTGCTCAAAGCCCAGGCTTTTTATGAAAAACACGGCGGGAAAGCCATAGTTCTCGCCCGCTTCATCCCCATTATCCGCACATTCGCGCCTTTCGTCGCGGGCATAGCGCTCATGCGCCGCCATACATTCTTTTTCTATAATATAACCGGTTGTCTCCTTTGGGTTGGCGCCCTTGTTTCCTCCGGATATTTTCTAGGCAATCTTCCTTGGGTAAGAGAAAATTTCGGCTTGATCGTTTACGCGATAATAATCGTGTCCGTCTTGCCTGTAGCTGTGGAAATTATCAAGACGAAATTTGGCCGGAAGAAAGAATCGTAAAAAGGGAAAAGCGCGTTTTTTGTTCTCTTCTATAAGGGAGATCCGCGTGGATGTGTCCCTTATCGGCGAGGAAATCTCCTTTGAACGATAATTTCGCGGCTGGCTTCGCGTCGCAAAGCCGCTATAGAGCGACTCTTTTCAATGCAAACGCGCCGCGAGTCTTGCTTATCCCCGTGAGAAAGTTAATGGGCTATGCTCCAGTTTGGCCCCACGCCCCAATCAACAAGGAGAGGCACGGATAACTCCTCGTCGCCGGGATTAGCCGCGCTCATAATATCCCGGACCGCGAGCGCCGATTCTTCGGCGTCTTTTTCGGGAACTTCCAGCAATAATTCGTCGTGCACCTGGAGCACCATA
>CAMWPE010000104.1 GCA_947176055.1 uncultured Desulfovibrio sp. | reverse complement strand
AGTGCGTCGGCAGCGTCAGATGTGCAGAAGAGACAGGGATATTTGATCCATGCTGTCGCGAATCTGGGCGACGCTGTAACTTTTTAATTTATTATAAAGAAGATAAAGCGCGAGTACAAAAATGGCCGTTATTACAGCGTGTCCCAGATAGCGCAGATATTTTTTCATGGCTTCAGAATCGGAGCGATCCGGTTGCGGGAGGAGAAATTAAGCGCGAAAGCCGACGCGGAAAGTATATGACGGGGAATAAAGGCTTGCAAGAGCGGAACAATTCATTCCCCTCCAAAAGCCGCGTCCGTCGCGATATAGCGCGTTTTCCGCGCTCTTGACCGCGACGGGGGAAAAGATTAACTTGTGTCCTTCAAAATAGAGGAAGAGATCGGGATAAGCCCGGGGAATCGCGGATATGCGGTCATTTCCGGAGACCATTTAATAAATTTCGTTTGAAAATGTCCCTTAACGGCGGAATAAATCCGCTTTGGGATATTTGCCCCGTTTTGCGGGACAGGCGCGGGCGTCCTGGCGCTTCGCTTCGCGCGGCTATTTTCCATCGCCGTTAGTATTAACGGTATTTTTACGAGGTGAAATGTGCAAAATATTCCCATATCAGCGGAAGGATATAAAAAACTTGAAGAAGAGCTTGAGCGCCTGAAAAAGGAGCGACCGGAAATTATTCAGGCTATAAAGGAAGCTCGCGAAGAAGGCGATCTGCGGGAAAACGCGGGTTACGACGCGGCCAGGGAGCGGCAAGGCATGGCCGAAGCGCGGATTAAATATATTGAGTCAAGACTGGCTTTGTATCAGGTCATCGATCTCGATAAACAGACAGGAGACAAAGCGATTTTTGGCGCGACTGTCAAACTGGAAGACGTGGACACAGGCGATACGCGGGAATATACTTTGCTTGGTCCCGACGAAGCGAATCCCGCGGAGGGTTCGATTTCGTTTTTATCGCCGGTGGGTCAGGCATTGCTAGGGAAAGAAGCCGGGGATGAGGTTAGTATCAACATACCTCGCGGAAGGGTAACGTACGAAATTATCTCGGTAGAATTTAAAGGCTCGCAAAAAGCGTCGCAATAACCTTTGAAATTATGAAATTCTCCCGCCATTGAGTTTATAAAATTAAAGTCCAATAAAAACCGTCTGTCTTTTTCAGATTGGGGTTCCTCAATCCATGAGTTTTTATAACTTCTCCCCAGCGAGCGAAAAATTCAGGTCGGGCCTTTGCCTGTTCGCTTCTATGACCATCGATTCGCCATTGACCCCAAGGGGAGACGAGGGTATTCAATCCCTCCCTCTCCATTTTTAAACTGAAATCTTCCATCATAAAATCGCCCATCGAGGGATCAAAAAGGTTGGCTCTCGCGCATAAATCGCGTTTTATGGCGAAACACTCCGGACTGACGCCTATCGCGAAATGATCCGTTATAAATTGTCCCCAATTAAAATGGCTCAATTCCCGCTTTTCCGCTCCGCGCAACAATGGGAAAACATATCCGCTCGCGTCCGGATACGATCCTCCATACCATAATTTAGTCCCCCGCCAAAGCATGCCGCCGACCGCCGCGTAATTAAATTTTTTTGCCAAATATATTAATTGCTCCGGATGGCAATCGTTAAGCGGTTCAAGATCGGAAGCGAGAAACAACAAAATTTCTCCCGAAACGGCTCCGGCGATTTTATCGGCTTCGCCAATGGGATCGTCCGTCAAAAATAGTCGCGCTCTCAACGTTTTTAAAGACTCCGGCTCGATGGGTGAGGAACTGGCAAAAAATATTTCCAAATCCTCTTTTTCATTCAGAAGCCGCAAGGCGACGACAAGTTTTTCATTAAGCTCTCCGCGATCCATCAGAATAACCGAGCATGCTACTCGCCCCGTCAAACGCAACTGTGTTAAAAATCTATTGTTCGAAGCGGTCCCGCAAGCCCGTCCAGAAAGTCCTTTTCTAGCCAAAGAGTCTTCCAGCGCCCGTTTCGTCGCATCCAGAACATATGGTTTAGCGGCGAGAGATCCCGAAGAACTGTCATGATGGCTTCTCCAATGATAAAGGACGCGCGGTATATGCGCGATCCTTTCCGGACTGACAATTTCGCGGACGCGCAGACCCAGATCAAAATCCTGCGATCCGTCGCAACAACTCCGTAATCCGCCTACCGCGAGAATTAGCTCCCGTCGATAACAATACAGGTGACCTCGCGGAAAAACGACGTATCTCGCGTCAGGCCGGAAGAAGGGCGTCCGGCGTATATTATGCTCATCGATTATATCTTCGTCAGAATAAATGGCCTCAACGAGAGGATTCGATGCTATAGTTTCGTTGATCGATGCCAGAGCGTCCGGGGAAAGCTCGTCGTCATGATCCAGGAAAGCGATCCATGGCGCTTCCACCCTTCCGATAGCGCTGTTTGTCGCCGCGGAAATATGGCCGTTGGTTTCGAGATACAAAGAATGGATTCTCGGATCCCTCGCCGCGGCTTCCCTCAATATTTTCCCAACCTCCGGATTGTCGGAAGCGTCGTCCGCAAGCCATAATTCCCAATTTTCCGCCGTTTGTTTCCGCACCGAATCGATAGCATTCCGAAGAAATTCCGGCCGGGTATTCCAGACCGGAGTGACAAAAGCGACAACCGGACCCTTCGCGCGAACACTTCTCGCTAATTCCGGCTCTTTCAATTCGATCCACGCGTCGTACACCGACGGATGATTATCCAAAGAACAATTATATACATCCGCGTTTTTCAGCGCCTTCATACCCGCGCGCAATTCCCCGTAGCGAAAGCGACGCGAGGACTCGCGCCAGGTCATGGCCGCATCGAGCAAGGCTGGAGCGGGAAACGTTTCGCCAAAAATTCTGAATTTAGCGGCTCTAACCTCATAATAAGCGTACTGACGCGGCAGAAGACAAGGAAAAGAGCGACAAATTTCCAAAAAACGGAGTAATTTATCCCGCTCCTGAGCGGCAAGATATTTGAGAAGAGTTTTTGGGGATGGGTTATTTATCCAGTCGTAATAGGGAGCGTCGGCTCGCGCAAGATTGGGGGCATCTTCGATCAGCCAGTTTGTCAAACTTAAAATTTCGCCATCCTCCAGAACTATTCTTTCATAATCCGCATTGAGTCCGCTTATTTCCAGCTTGCCCCTTTCCCGCAAGCTATTCCACAGGGAGATTTCCTCTAGCTGGGAATCGCGCGACGGCGTTTCGACCTCCGCCTCCGGACAGGTCGCGAAATATTTGGCATTCGCGGTCATTTTTAAAGAAAGATCGAAAAAAGCCAGGCGCTCCAAATCCGGATTGAGGCCGCCCGCGTCCAGATAATCTTTTCTCCGCGCGAGAAGCATTCTCCAGTCGCCCAAACGAAATTTACGGAGTTTGTTAACCAAAGGAACCCGCAAATCCAGTCCCGGGTATAGAATACGGATTTCGCCAAGAAAATTCAGGGTCAAACCCAAACTTGACACACAATTATGGGCCGAATCCACAAACAGGGGATTCGAACCCGCAAGACTGTGATCTTCGCGAAGAAATTTCTCCAGACGAGCGACGACTTGGGAATAATATCCGACCGACGAGGCCGCGAACATGACGAATTCGCTTCGCGGATGATTCGCGATAATTTCATTGAGGCCGCGATAAAGATCTTTATAACCGCGATATCCGAGATATCGCTCTCCGGCTGATTCCATATTCGCGCTTTTAAACGGAAATGGCGCGACGATCCATGCGTTGGAGGGAATCTCGATATGAGAAAGGAAAGATGCCAGGGATGCGGGCGAGTCTCCTAAAATAATGGTTAGAATATCCGATGCTCGATTCATTGCCAGCTCCGGCGCGAAACAAAGGCCCGAATCGGAAATCCGGGCCATACGAATTTACATATCAATTTTAAAAGGGCTTTAGCGACGCTTTTAATGCGCCAGTCCGATAATCATAAATCGCGGGATTTTTCTTTCGCCTCTTCCTGCTCCTCGAAATTTTTGAAGCCGGCGTGATTGAGAGCGTCGGTCACGGTGTCCGACCAGTTCCACGTAGCGTAAATCACAGGCTTATGGAAAGCGTCGCGGAAATTAAGCAATTCGGAGCGATAAAAATCTTCCTTGGGCATTCCCAGGTGCTCGCGCAACTGTTCGTGCCGTCTGTTCAATTCGCCTTCGTACCATTCGAGAATATCCTGCGGCTCCGTGTATTTTTTCAGAATATGTCCGTATCCGGATTTTTCCATCAAATCCGATAGACGTTTATGATGTTGTTTAGCAAGCCATTCGCCTAGCCTCGAAGTCGGGATGTTTTCCTTCTCAACTTCGGCTATATCGAGCACGGTCTGATAATATGTGTCCGGAACGACGGAAGCCGAAGTAATTCCCGCGATAGCGACGAGTCCCCGGAGAATCAGACTGTTTGAAACGCCTTGCCCGCAGAAGCCGATTTTTTTGCCATACTTCTGACCAGTAAAAATACTAACTAAAATAGCCCAAACAACGGCGGGATCTTCTTCGTCATAAATATGCGCCAGCCTCGCGTTGTCCCGATCCGAAGCGAGCACCATCTGTGTCATGTCGTTGGAGCCGATGGAAAAACCGTCAAATTCATTCAGGAACTGTTTAGAGAGAATGGCGTTGGACGGAATTTCGCTCATAAGAATGATTTTCAGATCGTCCTCGCCGCTCTTTAATTTATGCACCTGCTCCAGATAGGCGCGCATGGAGCGGGCCTCTTCCAGCGTGCGGACAAAAGGCAACATCATACGAAGATTCCGACCGCCGTATATGCCTCTGGCCAATTTGAAAGCCTCTATTTCCCAATCATGAATATTGCGGGACACGCCGCGATAACCCAGCATGGGATTGGCCTCGACAATCTCGAACAAATTGCCGCCGAGCAAATTGCGATATTCGTTGCTCTTGAAATCTGTAGTCCTGTAGGTAATCGGTTTGCCGTAAAAAGCCATGGCGAACAGCGCGAGATTCTGGGCCAAAGTTTGAATATATAGCTCTTTGCCCGCGCGAAAACCCCGGGACTTGACCAGATGGCGAATGTTGTCGGTAAGATTGGCTACCTCGTCCATTTCCTTTTTCAAGCCGGAGCGCAGGCTCGCTTCGTCTCGAAGTTGACGGATATTATTCAGCACTTCGTTTACTACGGGATTTTCGCGTACTTTTTCCGCCTGCGCCTCAACGGCGGCTTCTATTTCTGCCTGACGCTTCGCGGATTCGGGATCTTTTGGCGACAAGAGGGCCAGCTCGTCGTCGTAACCCATGATAATACGCACATGATCGCGAAGATCCGGCGAAGTTTTGAGAATTTCCAGACGGCGCGACGCCTTCTCCATATGCTGATCGAGCTTCCGATCCAGATCGCGCATTTTCCTGTGCTGGATCATTATGTCCTCCGGGGACATATCCTGCTCCAGCTCCGCGAGGGCTTTAAACTCGGCGGAGATTCCGGTCAACTCGCCCACATACTCCCTCAAATTGAAATTGAAAACGATGAGTCCGGCGGTGAGTTGTTCGCGGATGAGCTTGGAGAGACGATCCTCCAGCTGTTTTAATTTGCTGTCCACCACTCCTTTAAGCTTGCCGTTATCGAAAGCTTCCAGAGCTAGAGGATGAATGCCGATATTGCCCAGCATAAATTCGGCGCGCAATAAACCAACTTCAAATTGCGGGAAATTCCTTAACCTCGAAAGAAAAAGCGCCTGACCTACGTCCGCGAGCACAAGACCGACTTTGGTTTTGGTAGGCGGCAGAATGGAGATGTCCATTTCCCCGCCCACTTCGCGCAATGGCAAAAGCCCGCGATAAACTTTGCCGCGGGTGCCATCGACGGTTACTTCCGCTCCATCGAGCGCCCGCAGGACATTGCTGCGCTGAATGCCTATGACAGCCGCGATGCCCAGTTCGCGGGATGTTATGGCCGCGTGACTGGTGTCGCCGCCCACGTCGGCCATGATGGCCGAGGCTACGCGCATGCCTGGCACCATATCCGGATCCGTGCGCTCCGCCGCTAGAAAATCGACTTTCTGCACCTTGTTCAGTTAAAGGGCGGAACGCAAAAAGCGCACTGTGCCCTGCCCGGCTCCGCGCGAGGCCCCGTTGCCTTCCAGGAGAACTTCGGCGTTGGGCAAAGCCCTGGGATCGACTTCGCGACGCTTCATAAAAATGGTGAAAGGATGCTTCTCCAGTTCTTCGTTCCAGCGGGTCTCGGGTCTGGCCTGCACAAACCAGAGACGATCCTTGTCATCGATACAAAATTCTGTATCCATTATAATATCGCCATAAGCCTTGCTTACAGCGCGAACGCCCCTGGCGACCTTTTCGGCCTGACCCAAGGACAAAGCCCAGCGGAGAGACTCCAGTTCGGGGACTTCCACTTCCCGGGTTCCGCCTTTTTCGTCGTAAACAATTTTCATTGTTTTCGAACCCATTTGACGGATGACTACTTCTCCGCCATCATCCCTCTGGAACACGTACATTTTATCCGGCGTAACCTTGCCACCCACCACCGCTTCGCCAAGACCGTAACTCGCGTCAATGCTCACAAGATCGGCCCGATCGGTGCCGCGGCATCCTGTGGCGGTGTCCGCCGCGAAGGCGGTGCCTGAAACTACGGGATTAATCATCTGCATCATACAGACGGACAGGGACGTGTTCTCAATAGCCCATTCTTTCTTCGCGTTTTCGGCGATGGATTCGTCGCCGGTCTCTTCAGCGCGAGCTATGGCGTCGAGGATGGCTTCCCGTCTATAAGTCATTGACCGCAAATTATAAGCGGAGGCGCAATCCCAATGGTAGGCTTCCGCGACCTTATCCGGTCCAACCATATTCAGATAGGTGTCCTGCAATCCCGCGAAAGCCTTCTTGCGGGAATCTTCGCCGGCCGCGGAAGAGCGCACGGCCACAGGCACGGCATCCTCTAGATTCGCGTCGCAAATGGCCTGATAAGCTTCGCGAACGGCGCGATCCACCTCTTCGGGAAGATCAACGGACAATATCGCCGCCTGGACGAGAATCGATCTTTTTCGCAATTGATCGATGCCTTCGGGAGATGTGGCAAAACCTTCGACTATGGTGTTGATAAAGGAGCGCAAACGGGTATGGGGCTCTTCGCCGTCCGCTTTTGTGGTTTCGCGAATCTGTTTACCCAGCTGACGCGCGAATTTTTGCAAAAATTCAGGATCGCCGCTAATTTCGGGATCCTTCCAGTCGACGCGATCGTACTCCCTATCGACTACGGCTCGCGCCGCCCTGCCATTAACGCGGGTTTCGTCCAGCAATTTATGAAAAGCGCGGGAGGAAATGGCGCGGAAATGAGGAGCCTGGATACCGTTAATTTGACTTATCAGAGCCGTGTTATAATTTTTGCCTCCGACCAGCAATTCCGCTTCGGGTCCAATTTTAACTATATCGGCGCCCGTCAGCACCAGCTTTTCTTCCAGTTTTTCCAGGGCCTGGTTGGGAGCGTCCTGGGTTTCGAAAGGAGCCGAACTTTCTGTCATATTGTCCTCCGGGGATGCCGCTGACGGAATTAAAGAATTTATAAGGATGTTATCGCCATAAACAAAAAATGTCTATCGCGAGCCTGTATCTTCACTGTAGCTTCTTTTTCGCGCGCCGACAAAATCGCTTCCGGCCGCGAGCGGGAATCGCGTTTATGTCGCGGCGTCTTCTTTCAATTTTTCGCCGCAATAGGGACAGAACAGGCAGTTTTCCAGCGGAATTGGCAATTTGCAATTCTCGTTAGGACATAGTTTGGGAATTTCTTCCAGTTCCACAATAAGTTCGCCTTCGGATACGGACACCATTTGCTTGCTTTCCTTGTAATCCGCGGTTTTAAGCACTCTTTTAACAATTCCGTCCCGGGGAGCGCATACGGCCTTTTCCTGTTTCATAATGGAGACGTTGAATAATTCCTCGCCTTTTTTCACGATGTCGCCGGGATGAACGTACATTACCCAGAGATCGCCCGCGCTCGGCGAAGCGATATGATAGGGATTTGCCGGATCGGCCATTTCTGTCCCGACGGTCCGGGCGGTTGACGGTTCCGCTATTTGGACCTCGCAACTTAAAAACTCGCTGTCGAGAACGTACCGACAGACCGCCATCCCAGCGTCGTTGGACCGGGAGATGCTTAAAAGCGAAAGGTGATGCGGTTTGCCGCTGCCATCAATAAAATTCAAATCCTCCCCGGGCTTCATTCCCTCGAACCATATATCCAGGGGTAGGTTGTTCGGATCGCCAAATCGCGCGCGGAACTCCATAGTCTTCAGGGCGTCCGCCGGATGATTTAGATACAGCACAAATTCTTCGTCTGTGGGAGCCCTTTTTAAATGCTCTTCCAGCGCGGCTCTTTCTTTTTCCATATCCACATCTTCGAGGGACGCGAGCGGGGATTCCTCCGTTCTTTTCGCGATCGCCTCCTTCCATTCTGTGCCAAAGGCGCTCTGATAAACCCAGTCGGGAGGGAAACC
>CAMWPE010000103.1 GCA_947176055.1 uncultured Desulfovibrio sp. | reverse complement strand
TCTCCGGATTCGATCGCCTTGCCGCAGGCGGCGAGAATGCCGGTTATAAATTTTGTCGCGCCGCCGACGCCGAATCGTCCGGCCAGTTCGGCGGCGTCGCGAGCTACTTTTTTCGGGGACTCGCGCAAAAAAAACAGCTCGTAAAAGGCGATCTGGAGCGCGATCCGCTCGATGACTCCCATGCGATCCAGTCGCCAGTTGCGGGAAAATTTCCCAATGAGCCGATTTATTTCTTTTTCATTGCTCCATACGCCCCGGACAAGATTCCAGGCGTAACCTTCCGGCTCCGCCCGGCCCTCCAGATCGCTGGCGCAAAGCGAGTAGACCCGCCTGGCCTCCGCCAGATCCGGAGACCGCATGAATGAAAGGCTATAGAGCGTCTGGAAGGCCAAGCCTCGCCCTTTCTCTTCCGCCAGCCCGATCAGTTGCGAGACGACAAAGCGGGGCGACGCCTTGTCGAGGACAATTCGCGCGAAAGCCAGTTTTAGAAGGATCTCGTTATCGACGCCCAGTCTTTCTAAAAGCCAACGGGGGGAAAGGCTTTGGAGCAGGCAATCAATCTCCTTGTCATGCCCGAGAACGTCCTTGACCAGCCGATCCGCCAATCGATCAACATCGTCGGGTTCGCCGACGAGAAGCGCGTCTCTGTTATCGAAGCCTTCGGGCGCGTCGATATTCTTGAGAATGAAGAAGGCGATTTCCAGCGCTTCGCGAAGGTCGGCGTCTTTTTTCGAACTCATTCCTTAAGTTGCTCCAGAACGCGAATTGTCTCCAGCATAGCCTGCGCCGCCTCCGCGCCCTTGTTGCCCGCCTTGCTTCCGGCCCGCTCGATTGCCTGCTCAATAGTGTCGCAGGTTAGCAGACCGTACCCTATGGGCGTGCCGGTTTTCAACATTACCTGCGCGATTCCCTTGGTGGCTTCGGCGCAGATATAATTAAAATGCGGCGTGGCCCCGCGAATGACCGCCCCCAGCGCGACGATGCCGTCATAGTCTATATTTTTCGCGACTTTCCGGCAAAGCATGGGAAGCTCGAAAGCTCCGGGGCAACGAATCAGGGTTAGATCGCTTTCTTTGGCCCCGTGGCGCGACAGGTAATCGATCGCGCCGGAGACGAGTCGCTCGACTATGAAATCGTTAAATCTCGTAGCGATAATGGCTATCTTCAAGCCTCCGGCGTCAAGTTTGCCTTCGATGACGTTAATATTGGACATCGGATTCTCCGCTTTTTTAAATAAATCCGTTTCGCGATAGGAAATCCCGCGACAATCCGGATGGAGGGTTCTCCCCAATCCGGTCGCGTTTCATGAAATTGCGTACGTACTTTCCGATCAGATCGGTTTCCATATTCACTCCCGTTCCCGGACGCCATTGGGAAATATTAGTTTTTTTGAGAGAATCGGGAATAACATTGACTTCCAGAAAATCTTCGCCGCTTTTATTTATGGTTAGACTGATCCCGTCCAGGGCGACGGAGCCTTTCTCAATGACTTCCGCGGCGTAGCGGGGCGGAAAAACACAACGGATGACGCGAGATTCGCCCGCGTCGCGGATGTCTGAAACATTCGCGACGCAATCAATATGTCCGGTAACAAGATGCCCGTCCAGCCTTTCGCCAAAAACGAGCGCCCGCTCGAGATTGGCCTTGTCGCCGACGCGCGTTTCGCCCAGATTGGATCGGCTCAAGGTTTCCCGCGAGGCGTAAGCCTGGAATCTGTCGCCAGAATGTTTTTCGACGCTCAAGCAAACCCCGTTGACGGCTATCGACTCGCCGTCCTTGAGCTCCTCACAACGAAAAAGTGGCCTGATCCAGAAACGTTTTTCCCTCCCCAGGTCGTTTATCTCCTCGATCGCGCCAAGGCCTTGAACAAGACCGGTGAACATCGCCTTATTCCGTCGCGACCGGCCTCAAAAGAAGCCGCGCGTTGTCTCCGCGGATCCCGGCTTTGCAAAAGCGCATCGCCAGGCCGTCTTCAAGCGTAAGGGGCATATTGCCATTAAAAAGCGGCGTAGCTTCGTTGTCGCCAAGAATGAGCGGAGCCATATGCAAATGAAATTCGTCAATAAAGCCGCTTTTAAGCAAGGATAAGGCGAGTTTGCCGCCGCCTTCGCATAACACGTAAGGACAGCGCAACTCGTCTTTTAATTCCGCGAACATTTTGTCGAAATCCGGACCGCCTTTTTTGGAGGGACCCACGGCGAAGATGCGGCAACCCAGTTTCCTCAAGGCTTCGGCCGCGGTCGACGCGGCGGCGGCGGGCGACGCGAAAAACACCGTGTCTTGTGGTCTGTCGGTAAGCAGATGAAAATCGGCGTCGACTTTGGGCAAGCGGGAAGTCAGCACGCAGGCCAGAGGTTGCGGAACGTTGTCCAGGTTTTCTCCCCGCGCCGTCAGCATGGGATTATCTCCCCGGAATGTACCGCCCCCGATCAGGATCGCTCCGCCCGCGCGACCGATAGCAGCCCGAGACCGGTGAACTTCCCGCCTGGCTTCCTCGTCGCTAATCCAGCGCGAATGGCCGCTTCGCGTGGCTATCCGGCCATCAAGGGTGCAAGCGAGTTTGAGAATCACATAAGGTCTGCGTCCCTCCCGCCATACGCGAAAATCGGCGATGAGATCTTCGCACTCCTGTCGCAGGACGGGTCCTATGACTTCGACGCCCTTTTCAGCCAGCAATCTCGCGCCGCCCGCGGCTTCCGGATTGGGATCTTCGCAACCGTAAACCAGAGTTTTTATACCCGCCTCGATTATCGCTTCCGAGCACGGAGGAGTCTTGCCGTAATGAACGCAGGGCTCGAGGGTTACTACGAGAGTAGCCCCCGAGGCATCGATGCCCCGCGAGCGCGCGTCATTCAAACATTCGATTTCCGCGTGCGGCTGTCCGGCTCCTTTGTGACGCCCTTTCGCGACCGCGCGCCCATCCTTTACGAGAACCGCGCCGACCGCGGGATTGGGATATGTTGAGAATCTGCTTTTTTCCGCCTCCGCTATGGCTTCGGCCATAAATTTTTCATAATTCTCTTCCCTCATTTTCCGTCCTCCTTTCCGGCGCGCCATCGTCCCTTTCCGCTCCGGTTGACAGCTCCTCCGTCGTTATGCCCGCTTCCGCGAGCATGGCGACCGCCAGATCGTCCGGATAAAATCGCGCGTAAAAAATATGGCGGACTCCGCAATTAATCAGCATTTTCGCGCAGAGAACACAAGGGTGAGCGGTGCAGTAAAGATCGGATCCCTCCAGACTGACTCCGTAAACGGACGACTGAATTATTACATTCTGCTCCGCGTGCAAACCGCGGCATATTTCGTGCCGCTGGCCAGAGGGAATACCCATCGTTTGCCTGAGACAACCCGTTTCCGCGCAATGCCGGATACCGCTGGGCGGCCCGTTGTAACCCGTGGCAAGAATGCGTTTTCCCTTGACGGCTACTGCTCCCACCTTTCGGCGCAGGCAGGTCGACCTTTCGCTGACCATAAAAGCGATATCCATAAAATATCGCGGCCACGGCAATCTGTCCCCTCTCATAACCGACGCGGCCTAATTCCAGGCGAACAGGGGAAATCGCCGGGCGAATTCGGTCACTTCGGCTTTGAGACGATTCAGGCTCTCCGGCTCTTTCCTCTTATTAATGGCCTCGGCGATAAAAGCCCCGGTTTTTCGCATATCGTCTTCGCTGAATCCGCGGGTTGTCAGCGCGGCGGAGCCCAACCGGATACCGGACGTGACAAAAGGCGAGCGCGTTTCGAAGGGCACAGTATTTTTATTGACAGTAATCCCCGCCGCATCGAGGGCGATTTCGGCTTCCTTTCCCGTAATATCCGTTTTTGTCAAATCCACCAGAAGCAGATGATTGTCCGTGCCGCCGGAAACGAGATCGAATCCCTCGCGGGTCAACGTGTCCGCCAAAACTTTCGCGTTGGCGATAACCCGCTCCCCGTATTCCTTGAACGCGGGGCGCAACGCCTCCCCGAACGCCACAGCCTTGGCCGCGATGACGTGCATTAATGGGCCGCCCTGCGAGCCGGGGAAAATCTGGCTGTTTATTTTTTTTGCGTAATCGTCCGAAGAGAGCAACATTCCGCCCCGGGGCCCGCGCAAGGTCTTGTGCGTGGTCGTGCTTGTTATATGCGCGTGCGGTATTGGGCTGGGATGCAATCCGGTCGCCACGAGACCGGCGATATGCGCCATGTCAACAAAAAGATACGCCCCTACGGAATCGGCGATCTCGCGGAACCTGGCGAAATCGAGAAGCCTGGGATAAGCGCTCGCTCCGGCCACAATCATAGCCGGCCTTGTCTCTTTCGCGAGTTTCTCGAGAGCGTCGTAATCGATCCGCCCAGTTTCGCGGTCGACGCCGTAGCTTTTGAAATTGAAAAGTTTGCCGGAAAAATTGACCGGACTGCCATGCGTCAGATGGCCGCCGTGCGAAAGATCCATCCCCAGAATCGTGTCGCCTGGCCGCAAGAAAGAAAAATACGCCGCCATATTCGCCTGGGATCCGGAATGCGGCTGAACATTGACATACTCGCAACCAAATAACTCCCCGGCGCGCTCCCGGGCCAGAGTCTCAACCATATCGACGTACTCGCAACCGCCGTAATACCTTTTTCCGGGATACCCCTCGGCGTATTTATGCGTCAGTACGCTCCCCTGCGCCTCGCGCACGGCCGGCGAAACAAAATTTTCCGACGCGATGAGTTCCAGCTTGTCCATCTGCCGCCCCGACTCCAGGGCGATAATCCGCGCCACGCGCGGATCCGAAAGAATCAACTCGTCCATTATTCCCGCTGTTCCTTTAAAAATCCGCGATTTAAAAACGCGCCGTTATTCGCCCGTCCATTTGCGGAAAATGACGCTGGCGTTAGTGCCGCCAAAACCGAACGAATTACACATGGCGTATTCGCAATCGCTATCCTCGCTGCCGTTGGGCAGATAATCCAGATCGCATGCCGGATCGGGATTTTCGCTGTTTATAGTCCCCGGAAGCCGTCCGTCGCGCAGGGCCAGGGCCGTGAACACGGACTCTATGCCTCCCGCGGCGCCCAGCAGATGACCGGTCATGGATTTGGTGGCCGAAATTTTGATATTTTTTGCCCAGTCGCCAAAAGCCAGTTTAATGGCTTTTGTCTCCGTAGCGTCGTTTAACTGGGTAGAAGTTGCGTGCGCGTTGATATGGCCAATCTGTTCCGGCGCCAGTTTCGCGTCCCGCAGGGCCCTGTTCATTGCCAGAGCCATGCCTTCGCCCGTTTCATGCGGAGCCGTCATATGATGCGCGTCGGCGGAAGCTCCGTAACCGACGACTTCGGCGTAAATTTTGGCGCCCCGTTCTTTCGCCGCCTCCAGATCCTCGAGCAAAAGCATTCCCGCGCCCTCGCCGATAACAAATCCATCCCTGCCGGAATCGAAAGGGCGCGAAGCTTTTTCCGGCTCGTCGTTATAGTGGGTGGACAAGGCTTTTAGCGCGGTAAAGCCGGAAACGCCCAAAGGCGTGATGGTCGATTCCACCCCGCCGGAAATAACCCTTTGGCACCTGCCAAGGAGAATTTCGCTAAAAGCCGTTCCCACAGCGTGAATACCAGAGGCGCAGGCCGTGGTCGTAACCACGTTGGGTCCTTTGGCGCCGGTGAAAATCGATATTTGTCCCGGGCCCATATTGGAGATGAGCATGGGAATCATGAAAGGCGAAATCTTGTTCGGACCAGATTCCAGCAATTTGGAGTGCCATGTCTCCAAGGTTTTCAAGCCCCCCAGTCCTACGCCAAGAATAACGCCGAGGTCGTCGGCTATTTCGGGAGTCGTTTCGAGGGCCGCGTCCTCGAGCAACATTTTCGCGGCGGCCACGGAAAATTGCGTAAACCGATCCATTCTCCGGGCTTGCTTGGGAGGGATGAACTTGTCGGGATCAAAATCCTTTACCTCCCCCGCGATCCTTGAAGTAAACTCCGAGGCGTCAAAATGAGTGATCGGCCCGATGCCGCTCTCGCCGGCGAGAATCCGCTTCCAGGTCGTGTCAATATCGTTGCCCAGGGGCGTAATGCCGGATACGCCGGTGATCGCTACGCGCGGTCGGGTCATACGGGCTCCTTTCGTGCGCTTACAGGGTTGTTGTCTTCGAAAAAAAGCGTCGCGGTTTCTTGGCCGGAGCCCGGCCGTCGGCGACTGACGGGAATCGCGCGTCGAAAAAGCGACCGTTTTTACTCCGGCCGACGGTCGCGAAGGATTTTTCAGGCGACCGCCGGCGCGGACATAAAGCGGGCTCCCGCGCCGGCGCGCTCGCGTCGCTATTTTTTGTCTTTCTGATTTTCGATAAAGTCTATCGCGTCCTGTACCTTGACAATTTTCTGGGAATCGTCGTCGGCGATCTCGATATCGAACTCTTCCTCCATAGCCATTATCAGCTCGGTGAGATCGAGACTGTCCGCGCCAAGCGCTTCGAATGTCGAATCCGGCCTTACTTCTTCGGGACTTACGTTAAGTTGTTCCACAATAATCTTTTTTACCTTGTCAGCTACTTCAGACATGATTTCCTCCAGGTTTTACGCCCATTTGCGAACGACTAAAACAAACCGGCGTCGCTAAAACGTCAGGCGTACATGCCGCCGTTCACGGCTATTACCTGACCGGTTATATACGAAGCCTTGTCAGAGGCGAGAAAAACTACGGCGTTGGCCACGTCCTCCGCGGTTCCCAGCCTCTTTAACGGAATGGACTCAATATATGCCCGCCTGGTTTTATCATCCAGCGCGGCTGTCATATCCGTTTCGATGAAACCCGGCGCGACGGCGTTCACCGTTATATCCCGCGAGGCCAACTCCCGGGCGCAGGCCTTGGTCAACCCTATCAGTCCGGCCTTGGACGCGCTGTAATTGCTCTGTCCCGCGTTGCCCATTTGACCGACTACGGAGCTTATATTTATAATTCTGCCAAATCTTTTTTTTGTCATAATTTTAGCCGCCTCCCGGGAACAGACGAAGGCGCCGGTAAGATTGACAGACAGAACGCGCTCGAAAGCCTCGTCCTTCATGCGCAACAAAAGTCCGTCGCGGGCGATGCCCGCGTTGTTTACAAGAACGGCGAGATTAATCTTATCCTTTATTTCCGAAGCGAAAAGGGCCTCTACGGCAGGAGCGTCGCCCACGTCCAGGGCGAACGCCATGGCTTTGCCGCCGGAGGCGCGAATTTCCCCGACCGTTTTTTCCGCCTCGTCCGCCCTGCTCGCGTATGTAAGGATTATCTGAAAACCGGCGCGCGAAAGCGCCAGAGCGGTAGCTTTTCCAATGCCGCGCGATCCGCCCGTCACCATCGCGGCGGGCGCCTCGCCATCCAGCCAGTCCATCTCATCGCCGTCCTTCCCGCCTTTTCCGGCGGATCAGCCTGTGTGATTTTTATCGCGATCCTTTACATAAGCTATCTTTTCAATAAGTTCAAGGCGCGTCGGGCCTCTTGACAGGAGCCGGATCCCTTTCAATATTTAACTCCGCGCGACTCGGGAATGCCGCCGCGCGAAAACCATGAGTCGCGCCGCCGGAGAAGACAGTATGACTCTAATGGATTGGGCCATAATAGGAGCGCTTCTGCTCGGGATCATAATTTGGTGTTTTCGCAGGATGCGTCGCGGCGTCCGCACCCTGGACGACGATCGCGAAACGTGGATGGCGAAGATCCAGTCCGGAAAAAAGCTCCTCGAAGAAGATCGCAAAAATATTTCCGCCGACGAGCGCCTCATGGTCGTCCGGGCGGCGATGGAGGATCTGTTGCGCCTGGACGACAATCCGGAAGGTTGCGCCGTGCGCTCCGACGGTAGAAAACTTGAACTGACGACGCCCAAAGGCGCGTGGAGCGTCGAGCTGATAATGAATGAGAGGAAGTTGCGCTCCGCCCCCAAAATATTGCATGGCAGAAGCCGCTGGCTATTGAGCGGGTTCGGGCATTTCGAACATCATGAGGATCCCGCGGGACTCATGCGGAGTCTCAACGAACACCTTCGCTCGCGGGAGTGGGATGCGGGGGAACCGGCGCATCTCGCCCGCCGTTTTTCCGGTCGCGTCCATCCCGAAAAATCTTCGCCAAGGCATGCCCGCGTCCGGTAAGCGCTTGAAAAGGCTTCGCGTTTACTCCCTTACGAGGATCCCGTCTTTCAACTCCACTATGGTCGCGCCGATATCCTTGAGAAAATCCGCGTCGTGCGAAATAATTATTTGGGCGCACTCCAGATTCGCTACGGTATCCCTTATCCTCTTCGCGGCCTTTCCATCGAGTTCGTTTAAAGGCTCGTCCAGCAGTAAAATTCGCGGTCGCATGACCAGGATCGAGGCTATGGCCGCGAGCTTCTTTTCCCCGCCCGACATTTTCCAGGAAATCCTGTCGCCAAAACCGGATATGCCGAGAGCGCTCATGGTCTCCTCCGCCTTGAGCTTCGCCACTTCCGGCGAAAATCCCAGATTAAGCGGGCCAAAGATAAGATCTTCCATAAC
>CAMWPE010000102.1 GCA_947176055.1 uncultured Desulfovibrio sp. | reverse complement strand
ATTTGTTGCGCTCGCTCTAATCGCGCTGTTCCTATAGTGCCGACAGAGCCTAGTCAGATTGTCATGACCTCTGCGAGCGGAGGGGTTACGACATCATTGTCACGGCACGCCGTATCTCTGGACGCATTGTCATGACCTCTGCGAGCGGAGGGGTTACGACTATCGCTATCCAAAACATTAATGATACGATGAAATTGTCATGACCTCTGCGAGCGGAGGGGTTACGACAACTGTTTGTTCTGGACTCACAAACCCAAACCAATTGTCATGACCTCCGCGAGCGGAGGAGTCGCGACATAAGGCGCGCCTCGCGGGACGGTCCCCGAATTATCGGCAAAAAGCGCGACGGAGTTGCGATTCGCGCGAAACGCCTAACCAATCTTTCGATACGGACAAGATTTGCTAAACGCGCTAAAATATTGGCTACCAATAAAAATTGGCTATTAAAAGACAGGGGCGCGACGCTTAAGCGAACAGCCGACTGGCTGGAAAAAAATGAGCGTGGCCTCAATGGCCGTTGGCGTCTTTCGGGAAAAGGATTTTGGTATTTATTCAGGGCTGACTTGCTATCACGCAAGCCTTTTTCTAACGCGTTTAAACGGAGTTAAATAACATGTCCGCGTGGATGCTCGCTTGCGTCGTACGCGCATGCGTTTTTGGATTTGGGCTTTTTTAGCGATCAATACGGATTAAAAACAGCCGGCTCCTTATTTTTATCGTATAAAATAAACTTTTTATATTTTTCACCTTTATCTCGGACGCGATCGTTCCGGATTATTTGTATCTAAATCGTCCTCCGTCACTTCCCCCGAATCTCCTTCCGGATTTCCTCCCATTGCGGCAAACCCCAGGCCGGATCCTTGCCCGGTATTACCGGAAAAAATTCGTGAAAATCCTGGCCGTAACAGCGGATAGTCGCGGCTCCGCCAGCCGCGACCGCTCTCGTAGCGTATACGGCCATATGGGCGGCGAGCGATTCCAAAATTGCCCGGGGCCAGGTTTTGCCGCGGCGGCACAGCGTTATTGGCCCTGGAAACCGGGCCATGCGCAGGAGCAAATCTCCGGCTTCGAGCGCGTCGGCCAATCTCTGGTTATCGCCGCTGTTGCGGCCGATCATGGCCCAGTATAAGACGTTTTCGTCCTTCCGGCAGACAAAGCGACCGATATTGGCCAGGCGCAGATCGCGGCTCAAGGCCGCTGGATCGTCTTTGCCGCGACGGCGATAATCCTCGAAGATCATCCAGTAACGGCGCGAACTTTCAGCTTCGGTCAGGGCGCAGCCGCCCGCCGGCGAGGGAATGGTTCGCAGGCCGAATTTTTCCGCAAGCTCGTATTGGGGCGTTCTTCCTCGACCCGAAATAGAGAGCAGTCGCTCCCGATCGACCAGGCCTTCCCTCTCCGCGGCCACAGGCGGCAGGAGCCGGGCCGAGAGCGGCCGCAGGACCAGATCGCGCACGCCGGCTTCCCGCTGGATCAAATTTAGCGTGTCCTTGCGCTGGGACATGGGCCGCTGACCCGGCACTTCGCCGGTTACCAGGAACCTGGCGCCTACATTCTCCATTATGTCGCGGGCTTTGCTCAATTGCAGGATTTTGCAATCGATGCACGGATTGAGGTGTTTGCCGTAGCCATACGCCGGGCCGGTCGCCATCATTTTCGCGAAATCGATGGATAAATCGACGGTAAGAGCTTCGAGTCCATACTCGTCGGCCCAGATTCGCGACGGTTTGTCGCGACCGAAAAAAGGCGAAAAAAAATGCGCGCAAAGGACGGAAAGACCTTGCGCGACCATTAGTTTCGCCGCTAGCAGGCTATCGAGTCCGCCGGAAAAAAGAACGACGGCGTCCGGTTTCGGTTTCATGCCTTCTAGATATGCGAAGAGACCCGGAGAGGCAAGTTAAGCCGGAAGCGGCGACCGGGCCTGACACGGCCGGGGCGAGCGCGAAAGAGAAACCCGCGAGCGTAATAAACGCGCCGATCCCCCGCGCTTACCCGCGATATGTCCCCTTTATAATTCCGTGAAAAAAGGCGCGGGGAAAAATGGTCGCTTGCGCTCTAGGTCGGCGCGGGCTATGCTAAAAATTATTCGCGGCGCATAGGAACAAGATTGACCGATTCGTTTAAATTCCTGATTTTGCCCGGTCTGCGTCCCCGGCCGGAAGACGCGGGCGCCCGGCTCGATCCCGGATTCCTGGACTACCCGCCTCCGGGCGCCTATCGGCCGGATTATCCGCTCTCGCCCGGGGCGGCGCGAGAAAAACTTGAGGCCATCAGCCTTCGCGACCTGACCGGCCTGGAGGTCGCGCGGCACGGATTCGAGCCTTTCGCGGAGCGGGACAAGGCGAAGCTCGCTAAAGAGCTTTCCGATATAGCCAGTTTCGCGGGAGCTAATCCTTCCCAGCCCAACGCCGATCAAATTTTCGAGCGGGCGCAGGAATGGCTGTTATGGATCTGGCGCATGGAGGAAGAGGCTCTCGAAATAGCGGCTCTGGAGGCAAAATGCCTCGGGATTGACCTCGCTCTGGCCGGAAATTTTGGCGAAGGACAAGCGAGAACGGAGGATATCCGGTCCCGTCCCGATCCCGCTCTCGCGCCGCCGTGGCGGGTATGCGTGAAAAACGCCATGCATTTTTGCCCGCCCGAACTGCCCATCCTGGCCGAAGGAGCGATGGCCGCGGATTTGCGGGATTTTCTGGAATTTGAGCCGGCGGAGGCGGTCCGGCCGGATCTGGGCGACGCGTTTCTTATTAATCTCTCTCCGCTCTGGAAAATTCTTGGCCAAAGCGGTCCCGTCGAGCCGGAGAGCGGGAAAGCGGAAATATTTAATAGCCGGCGAGTCTGGCTAGTCCGGAAGGATGAGGAATGATCAGCGAAGAGGCCCCGCGCGCCCTGACAGGCGTTATTTTCGACTGCGACGGAGTGATGATTGATTCCGAGGAAGGCAATCGCTATATGTATAACAAGACGCTGGGCGCCCTGGGATTGCCGCCTATGACAAAGGAGCAGGAAGAATACGCTTTTATGGCCACGGCAATAGACGCATTCCGGCATATGACGCCGCCGGAGATTCACGATCGGCTGGAACAGATCATCAGGGAAAATATCGATTACGAGCGGGATGTGCTTTCCCGGACGAAACTTATGCAGGGGTTTGAGCAGTTCATCCATAAGGCGCGCGAAAAGGGCCTGAAACTGGCGATAGACACCAACAGGACGGAGCTCGGCATCCGGCGCGTTCTGGATTTTTTTCATCTGCCGCCGTATTTTGATCCAATAATAAATTCGAGTAATTGCGCGCCCAAGCCGGCGCCCCTGGGAGCCGAAAAAATTTGCGCGGCATGGAAAACTCCGCCCGGCAAGGTTCTTTTTGTCGGCGACAGCGAAAACGACAAGGAAACGGCGGAAGGCGCGGGCGTTCTTTTCGCCGCCTTTGGCGGCAAGGGCCTGTCCGGCGATATCGAAGTCGCGACTTACGCGGATCTGGAAAAAATTCTCTGGGGATAAACGCCGTCGCCCCGCGGCGGGACAAAAAGGATAAACGATGCTTTTGCTTGCGAACACGCTCTACGCGATCTCCGTAGTCCTCGGTTATCTGCTCAATATATATTTCTGGATCGTCATCGTCGCGGCCGTGATGACCTGGTTCAATCCGGATCCTTACAATTTTCTGGTGCGGGCCTTGAGAATGCTGACCGAGCCGCTTTTTTACAGGATCCGCAAATGGATGCCTTTTACTTATCTCAAAGGTCTGGATTTTTCCGCGGTAATCGTCCTTATCGCTATCCAGCTGACGCAGATGATTGTCGTGAAAACGTTGGCCGAATGGGCGGCGAGGTTGGGAGCCAGGTAAACATTAAGTCAACGCGATCGTGTCCGACGGACGACGGACGCCGCGCCGCGCGGCTATTTTCTCCGGACGCGAGGCAGGCGACGGATATTTATAGAGTATCAAGCGACCTACAGGGCGCGAACCATAACAAGGGAGTGTAGCATGGATCAACATGAGCTTGAGTTGCTGGAAAAGTATGCCCCCGAAGATCCCGAACTGAAATCCTTATGGGATGATCATCTTCTCTACGAAAAGCAAATCGAAAAGCTGGAGAGCAAGAAAATACTTACGCCCGCCGAACAGCAGACGCTGAAGCAGCTGAAAAAGCAGAAGCTGGAGGGCAAGACCAGATTGATGGATATCCTCGATAGCTTGAAAAAACGGAATTAAAAGGCGATCAAATGCAGGCAAGCGGCGCGTATATTCTTCTGGAGTCCCTGAAAAGGGAAGGAGTGGACACCCTGTTCGGTTATCCGGGCGGCGCGGTGATCGATATTTATGACGAATTGCCAAAACATCCGGATATAAAGCATGTGCTGGTCCGGCACGAGCAAGCCGCCGTGCACGCCGCGGACGGCTACGCCCGGGCTTCGGGCAAGGTCGGCGCGTGTCTGGTCACATCCGGCCCGGGCGCGACCAACACGGTAACGGGCATAGCCGCGGCGAACGCGGACTCCATTCCCCTGGTGGTAATCACCGGTCAGGTGCCCACGGGCCTGATCGGGAACGACGCCTTTCAGGAAGTGGACATAGTGGGAATCACGCGCCCCTGCACCAAACATAATTTCCTTGTAAAAAGGGTCGAGGATCTGGCTCCGACGATCAGGCAGGCCTTTTATCTCGCCAAATCCGGACGTCCTGGACCGGTGCTCATCGATCTGCCCAAGGACGTGCAACAAGCCGTCACAGAATTCGAATGGCCGGAAGACGTGTCCATGCGCAGTTATAATCCCAACTATAAACCGCATATCAACCAGCTCAAACGCGTGGCGAAGGCGATTACGAAATCGAAACGCCCGGCCCTGCTTTGCGGCGGCGGCGTAATCATGTCCGACGCCTCCGGCATACTGACGGAACTGGCCAGAAAGTTAAAAATTCCTGTTGCCTGCACTCTTATGGGCCTGGGCGGTTTTCCGGCCACGGATCCGCTTTTCCTGGGCATGGTAGGCATGCATGGCTCCTACGCGGCCAATATGGCCTTGAATCACACGGATTTGCTCATTTGCGTAGGCGCGCGATTCGATGATCGCGTTACCGGCAAACTTTCGGCCTTCGCGCCGAACGCGGAGATCGCGCACATCGACATCGATCCCACATCGATTCGCAAGAATGTGGAAGTGCAAATACCTGTGGTCGGCGACTGCCGGCTGGCCCTCGAGGGGATACTCGAAATCTGCGAAACAAAATTCGCTGATCAGGACTGGGCGAAGGATCGGGAAGAATGGCTTAAGGAAACGACCGAATGGAAGGAATCGAAGCCTCTCGTTTATCAGACTGGCGACAAGATAAAACCGCAACAGGTTGTGGAGGCCGTTCGCGAACTGACGCGGGGCGACGCGATCATAGCTACGGAAGTCGGCCAGCATCAGATGTGGGTCGCGCAGTATTATAGTTTCACCAAGCCGAGAACATTGCTCACCAGCGGAGGACTGGGCGCCATGGGCTACGGTTTTCCAGCGGCCATAGGCGCGCAAATGGCCTATCCGGACAAGATGGTCATCGTCTTCGCGGGGGATGGCTCCATTCAGATGAATATCCAGGAACTGGCCACCGCGGTCGCCAACAAGTTGCCCGTAAAGGCAATTATTCTCAATAACGGCCATCTGGGCATGGTGCGCCAGTGGCAGGAACTATTTTACAACAAAAATTATAGCTCGACGAACATGGAAGCGCAGCCGGACTTTGTCAAACTGGCCGAGGCTTACGGAGCGGAGGGTTATCGCATCGAAAAGCCGGAAGATCTTCTCCCGGAGCTGGAAAAGGCTCTCTCCACGCCCAATCCGGCCTTTATCGACATCCGCGTGGAAAGGGAAGAAAACGTCTATCCGATCGTGCCCGCGGGCGCCGCGCTGGACGAGATGTTGCTGGTATAGACTTATACACTATCGCGGGCGCCAGGGGGAGCGCTGGCTCCCCTTTTTTATACAGCGATCAGATTTTGAGGTCAGGACGATGCAAAGGCATGTGATTTCTGTGCTGGTGGAAAACGAGCCCGGGGCTCTTTCCCGGGTAGTGGGGCTTTTTAGCGGTCGCGGATTCAATATCGATTCCCTGAACGTGGCCCCGACCCTGGACGAAAAAGTTTCGCATATGACCATCACCACTTACGGGGACAACATCATTATGGAGCAGATCATGAAACAGCTCCATAAGATCGTGCCTGTGATCAAGGTCATGGAATTTACGGATCAGGCGGCTGTCGAGCGGGAGATGATGTTCGTAAAAGTCCAGGCGGAGGGCCCGGCCAGGGGAGAGATCCTCCGCACCGTAGAAATTTTCCGTTGCAAGGTCGTCGATGTGAGTCACAACGAGATGACCATCGAGGCAACCGGCGATTACGAAAAACTGGAAGCCATTTTGAGCTTGTTGCGGCGCTTTGGGATCAAGGAAGTCGCCCGGACCGGCTCCGTAGCCATGGGGAGATCGCGCAAGGGGGATTGAACGAGGGGGGAATTTGTCCGGAGATATTTCTTTATAAATATCGAAGCCCAGCCAGTTTTCTGTTTTCACATCGGGCTTCAAGCTTGCCAGCGGCTTGTACAGGCCGGTATTTTTTGTAGCCTCTTTCAATTCCTCGACGTAACCCGGCTCGCGCGGCTCGTAAGTTATCCCTAGAACGATAGCGTCCGGCGGATTTGCCAGCAGGGCGCAGGTCATTCTTTGGATGTCTTTGCCCATCGCCCGGAAGGAGCGGGAAAGAGCGCTCATTCGCCAGCTGTCGTCCGCGTCGCGCGGGCCGGACGGCGATATGAAGCCCGAGGCTCCGTAGAGAAAATAGCCGAAGGCGCTGGCCGGGAAAGAGGCTCCCGGGGACAGGTTTTCCCGGAGGATTTCCGCCGCTCGCGGGAAATTACCCGAACCTGAAATCCAGCCTGGGCGAGGGGAATTGGCGAGAACCGCCCATGTCCGGTCAAGTTTCGATGGGGAAGGGAGAGAGATTACGGCCAGAACGACGGCGAACACGACGAATGGCTCGCGCAACGCGGTTCCCAGTGACAGAAAGCCTATTAAAAACATGTTCCCGATGACCGGGACAAATCCGGTCTGTATATTAAACACGCCGCGAACATGGGAATCAAGGCCGCGGCGATGGAATTTTTAAAGTCGCCGTCGATTACTTCCATTAAATTCATCGCGCGCGGGAATACGAAAGCCAGGAGCCACGCCGCTTCTCCGTCGCAAAGCTTCCTGACAAGCGAGCAGAAAAGCCACGCCGCCGTCTTCGACGAAGACAAATTCAATTTCGTCAAATTCGGGCATTTTTTCGCAGGCGGCCAGGGAGCGGTCGTAAAAGGGAATAACTGAGGCGGCGCTTTTGCGCCAGGGCGCGACTATGGATAATTTCATAGTTTGTCGCGGGTTTGAGGATGGCCGAAAAGAGCGGGGCGGCGGAATCTTTCCGGAGCGTTGTCAGGATGGAAAGCGGGTAAACGCATAATTGATTTTTCCTACGCGGGCGCCGAATTTTATGCGCAAATTAAGAATTGGCGGATTATTAAGGGAGATCCAAGACTTGCGCATGGTTAGTCCGCGACGGCGCCCTTCGAGGAGAGGAGCGAGAACTATCGCTCCGCCAAGTCTCCGCCCGCGGGCGCGGGGATAAAGACCGCATAGGAAAGCCTCGCAGGAATTATCCGGCCACTGGCGGAATGCGAAAAATCCTATATTTTCGCCGCCGATAGCGAGTTTATAGAGCGTCGCGCCGGGGTTCAGGGAATCGTTAATCCAGTTTTTATAGCGGGCGTTGGCTATTGCTATGGAAAACGCGGCTCAAGAGCGATCCTGTCCGTACGGAATAAACCGTTGTCCAGCTCCGCGTCCAGCCTTCGCAGTCGGAGCCGCTCATTTCGGCGTATAGCAGGTCTGCCAAAGGACCTTTTCGCAAGTCATTCACATCGCCTTCGAGCAGGTCGCGCTCCATCCGCGCTTGCGTTTCCGCGAAACGGAATCCGGTCTTCGCGGCGCGTTCGCAAACCGACGAAGCGGCGGGAGGCAATTTCAGGACAACATAACGCTCCGCGCGGTCATTTAACGCCGCGTCCAGGGCGTCGGGAGAATCGGAGGAATCGCGGATTATTTCGCGGGCGTCGGCGCCGAGAGCGCGTTTTTTCCAAAAGGCATCGATTATTTTCATCGTTTTTCCGATCAGGCGAGAATATGGACGCGCTCCCGATTCTGGCCCATCCCTTCCGCGAATTTTAATCCGGCCTCGCGAAAACGCAAGGAATTAATCGTTTTCCGGCTCTTGGAGCGGAGCGGCTTTATAAAGTTTAATTGGGGGCAGTTTCCCATTCTTTTAGCGAATTTCCGCCAACGAGCAAAGCCGGAGGCGACTGGGCCCGGTTGGAACCCGCGCCCCCGACGCGGGTCAAGATTTGTGTCAGGAGGCCAGTCCGGCCGTGGGGGCGGGAGAGTTTTTGGAGCAAGGGGAAACCA
>CAMWPE010000101.1 GCA_947176055.1 uncultured Desulfovibrio sp. | reverse complement strand
ACCTCCGTAATGATCGACGGCTCGCATTTGCCGTACGAAGAGAATATCGCCGTTACGAAGATGGTCGTCGATTACGCCCATCCCAAAGGCGTGTGGGTCGAGGCCGAGCTGGGCAAACTGGCCGGCGTCGAGGAACATGTAAAATCCGATTCCCACGTCTATACAGATCCGGATCAGGCGGTCGATTTCGTAAAAAGGACAGGTTGCGACTCCCTGGCTATCGCTATCGGCACCAGCCACGGCGCGTACAAATTCAAGGGCGACGCCTCCCTCGATTTCCCCAGACTGGAAACCATCACCCAGAAAATGCCCGGTTATCCCCTCGTGCTTCACGGCGCCTCCAGCGTTCCCGGGGAATTTGTCGAAATGTGCAACAAGTACGGCGGCAAGGTAGGGGGAGCGAAGGGCGTTCCGGAGGATATGCTGCGCATGGCCGCGAAGATGGGCGTCTGCAAGATTAATGTCGACACCGACATACGTCTCGCGGTTACGGCCACCATCCGTCAGTTCTTCGTCGAGCATCCGGAAAAATTTGACCCGCGCGATTATCTCGCCCCCGCCCGCGAAGCCGTAAAAAATATGGTCGCTCACAAGATTCGGGACGTAATGGGCTCGTCCAACACCATATAATATAACAATCGTTCTCCGGCCGCGGCTTTGGGAGACTCCGCCATCCCGCCGCGCCGGACGCCCGCGAGGGCCGCGCGACCGTACTCTTTAACCGCGATCAGATTCGCCGCAGGGAGATTGAGATGCCCGTCAGACTTGGAATCAACGGTTTTGGCCGCATAGGCCGTTATCTGCTCCGGCTCATGTCCAAAGACGAGGATGTGGTATTCTCGACGATTAACGCCCGGGCGGCCAACGACGCCCTTGCCTATCTCTTCAAATACGATTCCACTTACGGAACTTATCCGGGAGAGGTGGGAAGCGATCTTGACGGAATCATTGTCGATGGCAGGCATATAAATGTTACCCGCTATCCCCTGGGCGAATGGGCCTGGGGAGAGCTTGGCATCGATCTCGTGGTCGAAAGCACCGGCAAAATAAAGGATCGACATGGACTCGCGCGCCATATCGAGCGCGGAGCGAAAAAGGTCGTTGTTTCCGCTCCCGCGAAAGGCGTGGACGCCACGATCGTCATGGGCGTAAACCAGGATGTATATAATCCGGATAAAGACGACATCGTCTCCGCGGCTTCCTGCACTACCAACTGTCTGGCTCCGCCGGTTAAAGTCATCCATGAAAACTTTGGCTTTGTTCGCGGACTGATGACGACTATCCACTCCTATACAATGAGCCAGCGCATCCTGGACGGCACCTCCAAAGACTGGCGCCGCGGCAGGGCGGCGGCCGTCAATATGGTTCCCTCCAGCACCGGAGCCGCGAAAGCTGTGGGCGCCGTCATGCCCGGACTCGAGGGAAAAATACACGGCATGAGCGTGCGCGTTCCCACCTTCGATTGCTCCCTCGTCGATCTTACCTGCGACGTGGAAAAACCCTGCTCCGTCGGCGATGTAAACGCGGCCCTGAAAGCCGCCAGTCAGGGCGCCCTGAAGGAAAACATGGGCTACTCCGAGGAACCCCTCGTATCCATCGACTATCGCGGCTCAACTTACGGCGGCGTGGTCGACGCCCTCTCCACTTTCGTACTCGACGACACAATGGTTAAATTGCTGATCTGGTACGACAACGAGGCCGGCTTTACCAACCAGCTCAAGAGGGTCATAAAAATGGTCGCCGCGAGCATGAAATAACCAGCCGCTCGCGACGACCTGCGAAAAAACCCCGACGAAAGATCATCGCCGGGGTTTTTTCGCTTAAAAATTTTCGCTCTGTTTAAATTGTTTAGCAATATTATGCGGGAGACTCAACTTGCGGCGCGCTTCGCTTGCGAAGCAAGTTGTCTCCCGCCCCCTTTTATAGAACTTTATCGCGCTCTCTTCGCGAACACCCGAATGATAACACTCTAAAATTCAACGAAATATTTTTAACGCTTGGTTTGAACACAGCAAAATTTTTAATCCGGCAGGCCGGACAACCTATTGAGGCAACTGGTATTGTTGCGTGAAACTGAAAACGCTCCCGTCGCGGCTCAAACCCTGTTTTTCGGCCTTCGCGTACCACTCCTGGGCCAGCTGGGGATTGGCGTTCGTGCCAAAGCCGTATTCGTAGCAGGCTCCCAGATAACGCTCCGCCTGCGCGTAGCCCTGATTGGCCGCCAATTGCGCCCAGCGGAAACTTTCGACTTCGTTTTTCGGCGCGCCGTAAAGTCCCTGGCCAAAATTAATGGCGAGATTAAATTGCGCCTCGGCGTTGCCGGCTTCCGCCGCGCGACCAAAAAGATTCATCACTTCCTGGGGATTTTTCGGCACGCCGGCTCCGATTTCGTAACAATAGGCGAGAAGCACCTGCGCTTCGGGATAGTTCTGTTCCGCCGCGAGCTGGAACCATTGCGCGGCAACGGCCATATCCTGCTCGACGCCCAGGCCGTTTTCAAAAAGCCTGCCCATGATCACCTGCGCGCGCGGATTGCCGTCCGCCGCCAATCTCTCTACCAATTGTCTGGTTTTCTTATAGTTGCCTATATTGTAGGCAGTCCATGCCTCGTTGAGAATCCGCGTCGTATTGTCCGCGGCGAAAGCCCGCGACGAGCAAGCAGAAATTACGAGACTAACAATAATTAATACCAATGGGAAAAAATATTTTTTCATGGGGATGCCTCCGCCTGTTTGAATATTGCCCATAAAACTCAAAAATCGTTATTACGCAATTTAGCCGCGGCTTGCAATATCGCCATCCGGCTCTAAACGTTCCAAACGTATTGTTAGGCGGCGAGATTTTCGTTATGCTCTCGCGGAGGGCAAGCGAACGACCCGCGCCTGATCCTCCGCCTCCCTGGCGAGAGGGAACAGATTCCCCAAAAGTCCTCGCGGCGCTCCCGGTTAAACGCTGTTTCAGGAAATTATTTATGGATAACGACAATAAACGCGATTCGGCGAAGACAGTCGAAGTTGAAGTTCTGCCTCCGGAGGACAACGCTTCCCGGGCCTCCCGCCAGGAGGGGAGACACAAATACGCCGCCGGTCCGGTGTTCGCCTATTCCTCTTTCGATTCCCGCGGTTGCCTTTCGCCCACCGTAACTCTGGTTCTCTTTTTCATTCTTCTGATCCAGTTCGGATTGCTCGCGGCCATCGGATTCGGAGTCTTTTATACCTGCGGAGCAATCCTCGGCTCCCTGCGCATGACGCGGGCGATGATTATGGGGCGACCAGTAAACCCCATGCTCTGGCGAACCGCGAACTGGTGTCTTTCTTTCCTGCTCACTGTCTGGCTGGCGGGCGGTTTTAATGACTGACCAATGGATGGTCTATCTCCTCCTGTGCCGCGACGGCGCGCTGTATTGCGGCTCGACCTCAAATCTATCCAGACGTCTGGCGCAACATAACGGACTCGTTCCCGGAGGGGCGAAATACACCCGCTCAAGAAGACCGGTCGAACTCGCGATCGCCGTTTCCTGCCGGAATAGAAGCGAGGCCGGCAAGCTGGAGACGGCGACGAAGGCCCAGCCAAAAAACCGCAAGATTTCATTTCTCGCCAGTTTTGCCCAATGCCATCCTTTGACGTAAGCCTCGCGTTCTTTGTCGCCGCGCTCGTTTTAAGCGTCGCCCCCGGACCGGATAATATTTTCGTCCTGACCCAGTCCGCGCTCTACGGCCCGAAGGCCGGGGTTATGACCACGCTGGGCCTGCTGACCGGAGTTTGCCTCTATACCATAGCCATAGCCGTCGGCGCGGCCGCGATCTTCCTGGCTTCGCCGCTCGCTTTCAACGCTCTTAAATATTGCGGGGCGGGTTATCTTTGCTGGCTTGCCTGGCAAGCTTTCCGCGCGCGTCCCGCCGAAGACAACCTGACCGGAAGCTCCTTCGCCGGCTGCGCCGCGCTGTACCGTCGCGGCGTAATAATGAATATCACCAATCCCAAAGTCGCGCTCTTTTTCCTGGCTTTCCTGCCCCAGTTCTGCGACCCATTGATCGGTTCTATCGGCGCCCAGACGATTTATTTCGGTTTTCTGTTCATTATCGCCGCTTTCGCGGTGTTCGCGGCTATAGCGTTGCTGGGAGGCAAACTGGCCGCGCTTTTCAATAAATCGCCAAAAGCGCAAATCTTCCTTAACAGACTCGCGGGTTGCGTATTTCTTGGCCTGGCCCTGGCGCTCGCCTTGTCCAGCCCGCGCTAAAAGGAGAACATCGTGAGCAAAAACCTCGTTTCCATTAATGATCTCCCGCCCGCGGGAAAGGAATTTGTCCTTGACGATCAGCAAATCTGGCTGGATCCCATCAGGGAATTTAAAATGGATTGCCGGATCACGGAACCGCTAAAAATGAAAGCTTTTGTCCAGGCAACCGACGAGGGATGCGTAGTCCGAGGCGAACTTACCGGCGCCGTCGTGGTTCCCTGCAACCGTTGCGCGGAAAACGCTCCCGTCGCGTTCGACTCCAAATTTGACGAATACGAGGAAATTCCCGCTTCTCCCAAACAAAGATTGGAGGACTCCCATATCGTATTCGACCATAACGCCCCGATGCTCAATCTCGACGAAGTCGCGTGGGAACAGCTCATGCTGGCCATGCCGCCGAATCCTCTCTGCCGCGACGATTGCAAAGGCCTCTGCCCCGACTGCGGCTCCAATCTGAACATCGCGGCCTGCGAATGCTCCAAAGACGAAGGCGATCCGCGCATGCGGATCTTCCGCGAGATGGCCGCGGAGAAAAAATAGTGGAATCCCATATAGTCTGGCAAAACGACCGCCTTCGCCTTCTGGATCAACGCTTCCTTCCGGAAAAAACAGCCTGGATAGAATGCGTCTCCCATAAGGACGCGGCGTGGGCCATAAAATCCATGATCGTCCGCGGGGCGCCGTTAATCGGCGTAACCGCGGCTTTCGGTTGTGTCCTGGCCGCCGACGACTATAAAGACGATCCAGTTTGGCGCCGCAAAATCGACGCGGCATTAACCTTTCTCTCCAAAGCCAGGCCCACGGCTGTGAACCTGTCCTGGGCAATCGAACAGATGCGTCCTGATATCGCTTCGGTTGCTTCCGCCAGTCTTCTGCGCGACGTCTGGCTTGAAAAAGCCCTCGCCATCCAGAAAAAGGACGAAGAAATTTGCCGGACGCTGGGCAAGGCGGGGGAGCGACTCGTCCCCGGAAAAGCGACCATACTTACTCACTGCAACGCGGGCGCGCTGGCTACGGCCGGCTACGGAACCGCGCTCGGGGTGATTCGCGCCGCCCATGAGGCGGGGAAAGATATCCGGGTGATCGCGGACGAAACGCGTCCTTTCAATCAGGGATCGCGCCTCACCGCCTGGGAATTGAGCCAGGACGGAATCCCCGTAAAAATAGCCTGCGACAATTCCGCGGCGGCGCTTATGAAAAAAGGGTTGGTCGATCTGGTTATTACCGGAGCCGACAGGATCGCCGCGAACGGAGACACGGCCAATAAAATAGGCACCCTTGGCCTCGCGATTCTGGCCGATTATTACGACATTCCTTTTTATATCGCCGCGCCCCTTTCGACTATCGACCGTTCTCTATCTTCCGGTGATGAAATTCCCATCGAGGAGCGTTCGCCGGACGAGGTTCTTTTCTTGAACGACAAAAGAATCGCGCCGGACGAGGTTTCCGCTTTCAATTTCGCTTTCGATGTCGCCCCCGCTTCGCTAATCGACGGCATAATCACGGAAAAAGGGATATTGCGTCCGCCTTACGACGCGTCTATCGCCAATATTTTTAAAGATTCCCTCGATGCCTAAACTCGCTCTGCTCCTTGACGCCTCGTCTCCCGCTCCCGCGGACGCGACGCCGGTTTACTGGGCGGCGAGAAACATTCCCGCGGGCGCCCTGTCCCTGGACGCCATGCTCGATGAAAAGCTCATCGATATCAGACGCGAGCATATGAACTGGGCCTACGAGACCGGTTTTCTCCCAGCGGGCGACGGCGATCTCGCCTCGGCTCTCGCGGGCGGAGTCGCGCCATCCATGTGGTGGACGTCGCTCCTTTACGAAAGACATCCCAAATTAAGTCCATTCCTGTATCCTCTTTACAAATTGCGTCGTCTTGAAATAGCGTTGCAAGAATCGGGTTGCGACGAGCTGATCGTTCGCGGAAACGATCCGGTTCTGATAAAAATCCTCGCGAAGCTCTGCGATAGCCTCTCCATAAAATTCTCCTTTGAAAAAAGCGGATCGAAGCTAAAATCGCCTAAAACCCTCAAGGAAAAAATCTATTTCCTCTTCCCAGCGCCTCTCCGGGCGCTCGTTCGCTACGTCGTATGGCGCTGGACAATAAAAAGCAAACTCCCCTATCCGGACGCGACAGGGTGGCCCAAAACTCCGGATGGCGAAGAAACAGCGACAATCGCCGCGTATTTTCCCAATCTGGATCTCCTGGCCGCTTCCCGCGGACGCTTTCGCTCCCGTTACTGGGAAAAACTCCACGATTTGTTAAACGCCGGGGCGAACAAGGAAAGACCGGAAGGACCGCGTTTTGTCCGCTGGCTTCTCATCCGCTTTCCCACGCCCGAATTGTCGTTCGATCAATGCCTTTCCTTGAGGGACCGATTCCGGCGAGAGGGGAAGGACGGCTTAAGTTACAATTACCTCGAGGAATTTCTGACTGCCCGCGACATTCTCGGGGCCTTTAAAAGATACGCCGCCATTGCCCTCCAGAGCGTGAAATTGCGAAAAATCTTCGCCGCCAATTGCCATTTTAAAGAATCGCGCCTGAATTTCTGGCCTCTCGCGCGGGAGCAATGGGCTGAATCCTTCGCTGGCTGGCGCTCCCTGGAGAGATGCTTGCAAAACTCCGCTTTTAAAAATTTCGTAAAACTGGCCGGCCCCCAAAGGTGGACGCTCTTCCCCCTGGAAAATTGCCCATGGGAAAGAATGCTGACCCAGGCCGTTCGCGAAAACGGAGATTCCAGGCCAGTTTACGGCGCGCAACACTCTATCGTCAGGCGAACCGATTTCCGTTATTTTGACGCGCCGGAAACTTTTTCAAAACCCGAATGCGATATTTTCCAGCCGGATCTGATCTGCGGCAACGGCGACAACGCCATATCCCAATGGATCGGCAACGGAATGCCGGAGAAAAGGACAAAACGTCTCGAAGCTTTGCGATATTTGTATCTATGTCCGGACAAGGCCAAAGCGGATTCTCTCCCCCCCGCGCCCGGAGAGCCTCTGGAATTTGTTGACGAGCGCTCCCTGCTCGTCCTGACGAGCTTCTTCGGGGATGAGACAAAGGCGCATCTCGATCTTCTGGGCGCGGCGCTGGACGCGGGCATTCTGGATAAATGGCGGATTTTAATCAAACCTCATCCTTATTATTCCGTCGACGCGTGGATCGAACAAAGGCCGGAAAAACGACGGTTGCGCGTCCTCGCCGGTCCGTTGAGCGAAATAATGAAGACCGGACTAATGGTCTGGACCTCAAATTCGACTACCGCGGCGCTGGAGGCGACGATAAAAAAGTTGCCGGTAATGGTAATGGCGCCGGAAAACGATTTCGATCTCTGCCCAATCCAGAATATTCCCGGACTTCCCCGGACAGCTACGGTGGCGGATGTGGAACAAGCCCTGAAAAATAGGAGCGTCGTCGATCTGCCGCCCGGATATCTCGATCTTGATAAAAATTTAAAAGCGTGGAGCGCGTTGCTAGGACTTCCGGACAAATAGGAAGACAGGAGCGGCGCTAATTTATTGCTATTTGCGCGGCGATATTTTACGCTACGGAATGGAAATTTTATCGTCGCGCCGGATGGCGGGACGGCGCGTTTCCCGTATTGACGATCCCAGCGGGAGAATTCCGGAGCGCCGGAATACGCGCTCCCCGAATCCGCTAAAAAACCGGCGGTTAATCCGCGCCCCGGGCGACGAACAATTCCAGCTTGCCACAGGAGGTCGGCATGTCCCAGGAGAAAACCGCTCAACGGCATGATCCCCATGACGACGATTTGATTCAGCTCGTTACCTTCCGGATTGGCGAAGAAGAATTCGGGGTCGATATTCTCGCCGTGCAGGAAATTATCCGTTTGATGCAGATTACCATGGTGCCCCGCGCGCCCGAATTCATCGAGGGCGTCATCAATCTCCGGGGAAAAGTCATTCCTGTCATCAATATGCGCCGCCGGTTCAATAAAGCGCAAGTGGAGCCGGACAATTCCACCAGGATTGTCGTCATGGAGCTGGATCAGAAAATCGTCGGTTTTCTGGTTGACGGCGTTTCCGAGGTGCTTCGCATCCCTGAAAGCACAGTGGAGGATCCTCCGCCTGTGGTAGCCGGCATCGGCTCGGAATACATCCGGGGAATTGGCAAACTGGACAACAGATTGCTTATCCTCCTTAACCTGAACCAATTGCTCGGGAGCATTGAGCTACCCGCCTGATCCCGCGCGTTTTCCGTCGTTCGGAAGGCGACGCCGCGAATGAATATGGCGGAAGTCGCCAACCAAAGCCGCGCCGGCGTTTCCGGCGACGCGAAAGGTCTTTCTGACGGGGCGAGCAAGGACGCGAACGCTTTATGACAACGCG
>CAMWPE010000100.1 GCA_947176055.1 uncultured Desulfovibrio sp. | reverse complement strand
TACCAGGCCCGGGCTTCCTTTTCGTCAATTTTCGCTTTGCCCGCGTAACGCGCCGCGGGAGTAAAATAATAATTCACGATTCTTTTTTCGCGCAGGAAATTAAACATGCGCTGAGCGGCCTCCGGATCGATCCAGACGGGAGCGGTGAGGAGAGCGTACATTTTTTCTCGCGTCATCTGGCCCGACAATTCTTTTTCATAATCCGCGGGAGACATGCGGCGCGCGGCGAGAACCCTTTTGTAAACCTCCGGATCGAATTTGCCCTGATCGTTCTGGAAAGCTTTAATTTTTCCCACTTCCCGGCGAAGTTCGAGGGGCGAGACGGCTATTCCCGCTCTTTTGGCCTCCTGCGTCAGGAGGAGATCCTGAATCATCTCCCGAAGCACTTCCCTGCCAAGGTGATTTTTAATGAGATCCTCGCGGGTCAGCCCGGGATTATTGCGCAACATGTATTCTTCGGCGTTCTGGTAGGCTTTTTCAAATTCCATGGCGACTATCGGCTCGCCGTTTACCACGGCTACCACATTGGAATAGTCCCGGTCATTAAAATTGCCGATGCCCCAAAACACAAAGACCAGGATAATGACGCCAAAAGCCAGTTTAACGCCAAAAGACTGGGCGCTTGAGCGGATATATTCGAGCATGCCTTTTTCTCCTTTATAAATTAAAAGCGTCGCGTTCGCCGCGCCTGAATATCCGGAATCTGAGCCCGGGCGAGTCTTTATAGCGCATTCCGCTTGCAATTATCCCTCGCGGGGTTCCCGGGGCGATAATTTCGCGGACAAAGCCGCCATGGCGGGAAAGATAATTTCGTCGGCCGCCCGCTATAAAATTTAAAGCCCGCTGTCCGGAGGACAAGGCTTGTCTCCGACGCATTGACCGGAATCGAAAAGTTCCGGCGGAAGGGCCTCGCTTTTGCCCGCTTCGGAGGAGCGCTCGATCCGGGGAGACCGCTCCTCTCGCGCGGCCTTTATTTTTTGCATGACATCCGGAGGAACGCCCAAATATTCGAAAAACGGCACCCCTTGCGAGCCGGCCTGAAAGATATAGGATTTATTTCGCAAAAGCCTGAATCGCAACAGGAGCATTTCCGGAGTATAGCCCGCGAGATAGCCGCCGTTTTCATCGTCGCGGGTTCTGGCTATGGCGTCCGCTACTCCCGCCCCTTCTTCTACAAGTTTTTTTATTCTGGCTACGCGAAAAATATCTTCTTCGTTTTCGGCGACGGGATAGTAGGCGATATCGATCCTGCCCGCCAGCGCGTCGACGCTCTCAAGGCAACGCGGACACGACAGGGAAAAGAAAAGTCTTGTTCTGGCGTCGCCTTCGTCCAGCAAAGGCCACACATTGAGTTGGGAGCGCGCCACGAGACCCAGATTGATTATGAAAAAAAAGCTCCAGACGCTTTTAAGAATGAAGGAACCCCATGAAAAACCGGAGGCGCGCTGCGGGATAGTCTTCCCCGCCATTCCGAAAGCTATATAGCTAGCGAAGAAAAAGAATGCCGCGACCAGACAACTAACGCATGGGGACGTGGCGGCCATCAGCGCCAGCAGGCAGGCGTCCCCCCACAAAAAGATCGCGGCCAGCGCCCGCCCGATCCGCGCCTGGCCGAAAAGGGCGCAGGCGCAGAGAAGAAGGAAGGCTCCGCAACCGATCCACCATAGGGAAACGCCGGCGACGCTAAAATCTTGATACAGGGCGCAACCCGTGGTCACGCAGATATTTACGTCGTTGCCGAAAGCGGTCCAGACGCAAAAAGCGACCGCGAGCGCCGCTACGATCAAGGGCGCGCCAAGCGCGGGGTAAGTTTTTGTCATAAGCCGCACTTTATCTTTTTTTAAATTTTTCGTAAAGTTGCCGCGGGGCATTCCTTGCCTTACCGACGACGAAAAGATAAAAACGCCCATGAGCAGTACCAGAGTTTTGTTCCTCGCTCCGCCGCAAACTGTGACGGGACTGTTCGCGCGTCTGCGCGAGGTCGGCGTCGAGGTCGATATAGCCGAAAATATGAAAGGAGCGGCTTTGTCCATTCGCAAGTCGCCTCCAGCGGCGATTTTCGCGCGCCCCGCCCTCCCGGGCTTTAAGATTGAAGAATTGCTCGCGGCCAAAGACAAAACCGATTTGCCGCCTGTCGTTGTCGTAGCGGAAAATGGAACGCCGGAGGAGGCAGAAAGACTGCTTTCCCTCGGAGCGCGCGATTATTGGCTCGAGCCGCTGGATCCCGAAAAAGTTATCGCCCTGGTCAAATCGTCCCAAACTCCCTTCCCGGCTTCGAAAATCAGCACCCTGGGCGGTCACAAGCCCAAATACCCCGACGGCCCGCGGATAGTCGGCCAGAATCCGGCCATCGCCAGGGTCATGAAACTGGCCAGGCAAGTCGCGCCCTCCAAAGCCACAGTCCTGATCACCGGCGAATCCGGCACGGGAAAGGAGATGTTCGCCCGTTATCTGCACGCGCACAGCAAGAGGGTCAACGGGCCTTTTATCGCCGTCAACTGCGCCGCCCTGCCCGAACACCTGCTGGAGAGCGAGCTTTTTGGCCATGAAAAAGGCTCTTTTACGGGAGCCATCGCGAGAAAACTGGGAAAATTCGAGCTGGCCAGCGGCGGCACAATTCTCCTGGACGAAATTTCCGAAATGGATCTCGCGCTTCAGGCCAAGCTGTTGCGCGTCCTGCAGGAGGGAGAGATCGACAGGGTGGGCGGCTCCGAGACCGTCGCCGTCGATGTCCGCGTGCTGGCCACCACAAACCGGGATCTGGAGGACTGGGTAAAGCAGGGCAAATTCCGGCAGGATCTTTATTTTAGATTGAACGTTATTCCCCTACGTCTGCCTTCCCTGAAGGATCGCGGCGACGACGTCATCGAGCTCGCCCGTTTTTTTATAAACATGTACGTCAAGGAATACGATCTGCCGCCGACGGATCTCTCTCCGGAGGCGTATCAATGGTTGCGGGAATATTCTTTCCCGGGAAATGTGCGGGAATTGCAAAATCTCATGGAAAGGGCTGTGTTGCTGGCCAATGGGCAACAAATTTCTCCCGCGCATTTTCTGCTGGAAAACGACAGCTGGCCAATTTTTGACGAAGTCGGCGAAGACGCGACCGCTTCCGGCGAATCATTCCAGCCTGTTCCCGCGCAGACTTTCCCGGAATTAATTGAAGACATTAAAAATTCGGATCCCGGCGGCATAATCGGCGAGAAAGTAGGCGATCTCGCCGCCCTGCCCGAGGCTCTGGGCGGAGCGGTTATACCCCTGCACGAGATGGAGCGCATCATGATCGCCAAAGGTCTGGTCGCCACAAACGGCAATCGCACGCAAGCGGCCGAGCTCCTGGGCATCTCCGTCCGCACTCTCCGCAACAAGCTCAACGAATACCGTTCCCAGGGCGCGCCGGTCGATTAGGCTCCATGGCCGATCTTAACGCTCTCATCGCGGACATTAATAGTTTCCTCTGGGGAACGCTTTTTCTTATTCCCCTTTTATGCGGCACAGGCATTTTTTACACTGTCAGGTTGAGATTTGTGCAGGTTCGCAAATTTTTCCTGGCTGTCCGCTATATAAAAGGCGACGCTTCGCTTTTTGGCGCTCCGGCCAATTCGCGGGGAATGAGTTCCTTTCAGGCCCTCGCTACGGCCATCGCCGCGCAGGTGGGCACAGGCAATGTGGCCGGGACGGCTACGGCCATGGTTCTGGGCGGGCCGGGGGCCCTGCTCTGGCTCTGGGTCGCCGCCTTTTTCGGTATGGCCACCATATTCGCCGAAGCTGTGTTGGCGCAGGTTTACAAAACGACGGACTCCGAAGGACACGCGGTGGGAGGTCCGTCCTGGTATATAACGCGCGGCATGGGCCAATGGGCCAGGCCGCTGGCCGTATTTTTCTCCATAGCGATTATCGCGGCCTTGGGCTTTATCGGCAACATGGTTCAATCAAACACCATCGCCGAAGCCTTCGACGCGGCTTTTGGGCTGCCTCCGCTGGCTACGGGTCTCGCGGTGGGATTCCTCGCGGCCCTTGTCTTCATTGGCGGTATCTCGCGCGTGGCGAGCGTGACGGAAAAACTGGTGCCCGCCATGGCGGCGATGTACATCGCCGGCGGAAGCTATGTTCTCGCGAGCCACGCCGGGGCGGTCGGGTCCGCCTTCGCGATGATCTTTCAAGGCGCCTTCGATCCGCAAGCCGTATTTGGCGCCTCAATAGGCGTAACCATGCGCGAAGCCATGCGCTACGGCGTCGCCAGGGGCTTGTTCGCGAACGAAGCGGGCATGGGCTCCACTCCTCACGCGCACGCTGTGGCGAGGGTCGAGCATCCGTGTCAGCAAGGTTTAATCGCGATTTTTGGCGTATTTGTAACTTTCGTGATCATCACATTCACGGGGCTTGTAATTCTTGCTTCCGGAGTCTTGAGCTTCGCTCCGGACGCGCCAGCGGGCATCCGCTTGACCCAGGCCGCCTACAATGTCGATATGGGTTCCTTCGGAAGCGTGTTTGTGGCCGTCTGCCTTTTCTTTTTCGCGTTTTCGACAATAGTTGGCTGGTATTTTTTCGGAGCGCAAAACGTCCGTTTTCTCTTCTATGGACGCGGCGTTCCCGTCTACCGGGTCATGGTTGTCATATTTATCGTCGCGGGCTCCCTCCTGCGAGTGGATCTGGTATGGCAACTAGCGGACATGTTTAACGCGATGATGGTCCTGCCCAACCTCGTAGCCCTCTGGGCCCTCCGCGATGCGGTGACATCCCGGCTCGCGGATTTCGAAAATCTGCTAAATAAATCCTCCCCTAGCTCCTCTCTCCGCGCGTAGAAAAATCCTTGCGAAACGTCGCCCAATTCATTAATGTGATTTAATAGGCGCGTTCCGCGCGAAATTCGCCGCTTAAAAAACCGGCCGGGCGCTTTCCGCGCGACGGCGGAGGTTAGCCGCTCTTTCGCGCGAAATTCCGGACTTCCCGTCCTTTTAGGACGAATTGCCCATAACTTCTCCGGTTGCCGGATTCTCTTTTTGAACGAAACATTCGAGCGATTTCTTCAGATACGATTTAATTCCGAACCATGGCTCGGCGGTATAGAGTGGGCGTGGCAGCCGCCTGTTTTGAGAGTCCGGTTCATCGATGAAAACCTTCGCGAATGGTTCGAAAAACGCCAAAAACAACGCTTCGAGGACGCGTGCTCCGGCTTTTTCAGGGAACGGGATATCAAGATTATTTACGCTTCCGGGCCTGGCGCGGAAACCCGAAATCAATTTCGCGACGAGGAACAGGAGGAAGAAGTCCAGGCCCTGTTTTCCTCTTTTCTGACTGGCGAAAAAAACAGACTGGCGCTGGAGGCCGCGAAAAGAGCGGTCGAGCCGGATCGGTTCGCGTCTCCCGGGACGCCTACGCTTTGTTTTTACGGCGAAGCGGGATCGGGAAAGACCTTTTTGTTGGATATTGTCTTTTCGGCTCTCAAGCTAAGGCGACCCGGGGAAAATTTCTTAAAGGCCAGCTCCCGCGAATATTGCGCGGGAGCCGAATGCGACGATCCGGACGATCGCGGAGCGGTTATTCTGGATGATCTTCAGGAAATTGAAGATTCCCCCGACTTGCAAAAACGCCTTCTAAAAAAAATCGACGCCGCCTGTCAACGACGCGCGCGCGACGTCGGGACGCGCGCCTTTATACTGGCCTTTTCCGGATCGGAAGCCAGGCTGGCGAATTTTGATCCCTCATTGCGCGACAGACTGGAGTCGGGACTGATTATCGGCCTCTGGCCGCCGGATCTTGAGACGCGGCTGATCTACGCGGAAAAACTGGCCCGCGAACTAGGCATCCGGTTGTCAAAAGAGCAGACGCTGTTTATAGCGCGCTATTCCTCCCGTTTTTCGCAAATAAGCGGAGCGATGCGCAAGATAGAATTTTTTATCAGCGCGCGGGATCGCGTCCCGGCGCCCGCGGAGCTGGAAAGCCTGCTCGATTCGGGCGCGTTGCGGGCCGCTCCGGACGCCGCCGGGATTATAAAAAAAGTGGCCAAAAATTTCGGTCTTAAATTTCAGGATCTGACCGCTCCCAGCCGCAAACCGGAGCCCTTGCTGGCAAGACAGATCGCGATGTTTCTTCTCCGGGAAAAACTCGGCCTGTCATACGCGGAAGTCGGCGAGCTTTTCGGCGGAAAAGATCATAGCACCGCGATTCACGCCGTAAAGAAAATCAGGAAACTGAAAGATACTGACAAAAACGCGCGCGAATTGCTGACAAAACTGGAAAATCTGCTCAATTAATCTTGCCCGGGCGCGCCCCGCGGCGCGAAAAAAGCTTTTCGCGGCTTCAAAAAACGCCAAATCGCGCGAAAAAAAGTCGCTTCAATTCAGTGGCTTAAAGCGATTGCGCACAAAATGACCGCTTCAATAACAACAATGCTTTTTAATATTTAAAAATCGTTTAATTATAATGCGAGAAGGTGAAAAATGAAACTGAAAGTTCAGAAATCCCAGATAATAGACGGTCTGTTAAAAGCGGCCGCGGTGTTGCCAAGCAAAGCCGGCGCGGCCTATTTGCGTTCTCTTTGGTTAAGAGCGAAGGACGGCTCGCTTGCCATTATGGCCACGGACGCGAACATCGAATTTGTGGGATCCTATCCCGCCGATATCGAAAAAGAGGGTCTCGTAGGGATTCCCGGGCTTTCGTTTGTAGATCTTGTCCGGAAATTGCCCGATGGCCAGATTGAACTTTCGGCGGATGACGGAGCCTCTTCCATACTGGTGAAAGAGGGAAGAAAATCTTACAAGCTCCCCGTGAACGGTCCGGAATGGTTCCAGGAATTTTCCGCGTTTCCCGAAGATTCGCCCGTAATCTGGACCGGAGAAGTTTTCATGGACATCCTCTCCCGCGTGCCGTTCTGCATTGACGACGACGACGCCAGGGAAGCTACGTCCTGCATATGCTTCAAGCCCCGCGGCGGCGACAGACTCGATATCTGCGGACTGAATGGTCATCAGTTCGCCCTGGTGTCGTACATCCAGCCCGATCTATGCGCGAAACTTGGCGACAGCGATCTGCTGATCCAGAAAAAATATTTGCCGGATATCAGAAAATGGCTTGATCCCAACGAGATTGAAATTAACCTTTCGGACAAGAGGCTTTATCTGAAGGGTAAGAACGGGGCCGAATCGCTCTCCGTTCCCAGGGCGCATTTTTCCTATCCCGACTATAATCTTTTCATGTCGAAGCTGGACGAGCCGGGAATAAGCGAGCTCAATCTTTCCCGCAAGGAAGCCATAGACTCCCTGGGACGTATCTCTATTTTTAATACCGACACGGATCGTTGCGTTTTCATGGATCTGGGCGCGCCGGAACTGAAGCTTTCCGCGGAGGGCGCCGATATCGGCTCCGCTATGGAGGAGCTAGAGGTCGACTATGCCGGCTCGCTTAAGAAAATTGCCTTTCCGACAAAAAGCCTTATGGAAATTTTTGGCCACTTCAATTCGGACAGGATGAATATGCTGTTCACAGGAGCCGAAGGTCCGTGCGGCGTGAAAGGAAGCGATCCAGAGGACAGGGATTATATCGTAATCATCATGCCAATGAAGGTCAGCGATAAAACCTATTACTCGGAAGAAGACGATTAAGGTTCGCCGATTTTGCCCCTGTATGGCGTTTTTAAGAAGACATCCCCTCGACGCCATGGAGGCATGGCAACGTTACAGCAAGGTTCGCTTGAAATTATCTTTTAACGGCGAGGCAATTTCCTTTGAAGGATAATTTCGCGGGCGCCTTCGCGTCGCAAAGCCGCCATAGCGCAGCTATTTTCAATCGCAACGCGCTATAGGCCGAACGCGAAATTATGGAATCGACCCGCCTTTATGGATAATCGCAAAAAGAGTGTTCCGAAAGAGACAGGTTCGCGGGCGCTATAGCTATATAAGGAAAGTTCATGTCGCAAGAAGTTATGGGCAATTACGGGGCTTCGGCCATAAAAGTCCTCAAAGGTCTCGAAGGAGTGCGCGAAAGACCGGCCATGTATATTGGCTCGACAGATTCGCGCGGGCTCCATCATCTGGTTTACGAGGTCGTGGACAACTCCATCGACGAGGCCATGGCGGGCTATTGCTCAAAAATTACGGTTACTTTGCACGCGGACAACTCCGTAACGGTAAAAGACAACGGTCGCGGCATCCCGGTGGACACTCATCCAGTCGAGGGCGTTCCGGCGGTCCAGGTCGTGATGACCATGCTGCACGCCGGGGGAAAATTCGATAACGACAGTTACAAGGTATCGGGGGGGTTGCACGGCGTGGGAGTGTCCTGTGTAAACGCCCTTTCCGAGGAATTGACAGTCACTGTGCGGCGCGACGGCAAGAGATATCGCCAACATTATAGCAAAGGCGTGCCCCAGGATGAATTGACAGTAATCGACGAAGAAGTGGAAGGTCATGGCACCACCGTGACTTTCAAGCCGGACGAGGAAATTTTCGAAGTCCTCGATTTCTCCTACGACATACTGAAAAAACGCTTCGAGGAGCTGGCTTATCTGAACAAGGGGTTGCGCATAGAATGCAATGACGAAAGGACGGGCGAGACTCACGTATTCGAGGCCGGAGGCGGTTTGCGCCAGTTTGTGGAAGATCTTAATTC
>CAMWPE010000099.1 GCA_947176055.1 uncultured Desulfovibrio sp. | reverse complement strand
ACTTTGACAGATATATCTCAATGCGCTACACTTAATCCGGAAAACCTGCTTTTGAGCCAATCTGTCACGCGAGAGCGCAATGATAGCAATGTCAGATCTCTTCCGCGTAAGCCTGCGCCAGGTCGTCCGGCAACGCGGATTCGGGGTCATTTTCTCCATAGCACTAGGTATCACAGCCTTTATAGCCCTCGCCGTGCTGGGCCGCGAAATACGCTACAAGGTTGGGCAGGATATGGTGCTGATGGGCGGCGTGAACGTTATTCAGGTTTTCATGACGGATTCGCAGTTCCCGGGCCAGCCTGTCAGAGGCTTTTATCCGGCGACTATCGAGGCCCTGCGCCAATTGCCCGGCGTGGCCATGGTAAGTTGCAATATCCGCGGCGGCAAGACATTCGATGTGCGCGGCGAGGGCGAAAGAATCCTGCGAGTGGATTTTATAGGCGTCGATCAATATTTTTTCGATGTCTATTCCACTACTTTGGAGACCGGACGCCTCTTCACCGAAGCCGATATCGCCGGTCGCAGGCGCGTTTCTATCCTGGGACGCGAAGCGGCCATGGAAATCTTCGGCTCCCCCGCCGCCGCCGTGGGCAAACTCCTTTTTCTGGACAGGGAAGTCTTCGAGGTTATCGGCGTAATAGGCGGCGTGATGCTCGGATCATGGTCCTACGGCGGCTTTTTGCCCTATACGACCATGATGGACAGACACTGGGTAAGCGATCGCGTAACGCGCCTGTTTGTCCGCGCCATAGGCTGGGAAGACATCAATTCCATCGTCGCGGCCATCCCTAAAACAGTGGAAGCCAGGCAAGCCGCTCCTTATCTGGTAGTCCAGACCCAGAGCGAGCAACTGGATCGCATAAAGACCACATTCATGTGGGTCGAGGTTCTCCTCTGGCTGGGCATCGCCGCGTCGCTCATGCTCGGCGGGTTTGGCATCTGGTACGGCACTTTCTCCGCCGTCCGGGCCAGAACAAGGGAAGTTGGCCTGAAAAAAGCCATGGGCGGCTCCAGCCGCGATATTATGGCCCAATTTCTCGCCGAAGCCCTGTGCAAATCCGTCGCCGGCGGTATTCTCGGCATTCTGGCCGGCATTCTCGTCGTGGAAATCGGCTCGTGGACGCTGGGAGCGGGAATTTCCTATTCCCTTCTCGCCCTTAGCAGCGCGGGCGGTATTCTTTTCTCGGCTTTTATTGGCGTAGCCGGCGGTATCTATCCGGCCCTGCAAGCCAGCCGGATGGATGTGGTCACCGCCCTGCGCTTCGAATAAAAGGCGTAACATGGCTCCTATAATCATCGCCAAAGACCTTTACAAATGCTATCCGGGCTTCTCCCCCGTTTTGCGCGGCGTAAATATCGAAGTCCAGCCCGGCGAAGCCGTCGCCATCATGGGCCCCTCCGGTTGCGGCAAGTCCACCATGCTCCATATTCTCGGTATGTTGCACGCTCCGGATTCCGGTTCCCTGAATATCCTCGATACCGACGTTCTCAAGCTCACAGGCGAACAAATCGCCGCTTTCAGACGAAGCAATATGGGCTTCGTCATGCAAGCCAACAATCTCTTCGAACATTCGACAGTTTTCGAAAATGTCGAGTTCCCGCTGATATACGAAAACGTGCCTCCATCCGAACGCTGGGCGCGCGTTATCAGGGCTCTCGAGCTGGTGCGTCTGTCCGGACGCGTCCACTATCGAAGCAACCGTCTTTCCGGCGGCGAGCAACAAAGGGTCGCCATTGCCCGCGCGATGGTTAATAATCCCCGCGTTCTTCTAGCGGACGAGCCTACTGGAGCGCTGGACGCCAACACCAGCCGTCTCATCATGGAAAATTTTCGTCGCCTATGCCACACTGGCGGCGTCGCGCTGGTCATGGTCACCCATGATCCAAAAATGGCCGAGTATTGCGACAGCGTCTATACCCTGGAAGACGGCGTCCTGCGTTGTCAAAAACACGAGCCAGTTCCTTATAAAGCATCGGCGGACGCCAATCTTTTGAATCCGCCGGATCCCCTTTCCCGCGGCGCCCTTGTCGCCGCGCGTTTTCCCAACCCGGATAATCCCTCTCTCCTGGATCTCGCCCGGGGCCTTAATGAAAATTTGCTTCTTTCGCAAATCTACGCTTCGAAAAAAGCCGGCCTCCTTGGCGCGCCGGCGGGTTATTCCCTTTCCCTTCCCATTCGCGGCATGGGTCGCTGGGAAAAAATTCTCGCCTGTTTCTCCCTGTTGCGTCACGCCCGAAGCTCCGCCGACCTCTGGCAAATCTGGAGGGAATTGCCCGGACGCGCGTCCCTGGGCCGGAATTATTTCGACAGGATGAAAATTTTCGCCGCGGCTGGTCTTATGGCCCGCTGGGGTCTCGCGGACAAAGTTCAGTTCATGTTCGCTTGCGGCGCGAGACGTCCCGCCACTCTCGCCTTCATCGCCGCGCGTCTCTTGAAAATCAACTTCGCCTGGCTGGCCCGCGGGCGGGATTTCGCGCGTTTTAACGACTCCTGGAAGCTTAAAGCGCGGGCCGCCTCTTTCGTAATTTGCACATCCCAGTCGATTCGCCGGGAATTGCTCGCCCGGATGCCGGATGTCGCTCCCGATAAAATCTACCTGTTCAGACCGCCTTTGACAGTCGCCTCCGCCGACGACGAGACGGAGCGGCTCCCGGTCCAGAAAGGAAAACCGCTCGACATTCTCGCCATGGGCGCCCGGATCTCAAAAACTGGTTTCCGGCTGGCCCTGGATGCCTGCTCGCGCCTGAAAAGGCGCGGCATCCCCTGCCGTCTGACAATTATTGGCGAGCGCGACCTTTCGAGCCGCTGGTTAATCCGTCGCGCCGGACTTCGCAAAGACGCGAGTTTCTCCGGCCGTCCGACGCAGGATTCCCTTTCCGCCGCGTTCGGCAACGCCGATATCTTTATCGCTTATCCTCCCGCCGGGGTCGGCGGGGAGCTGGAAACGCCCTCCTATCTATGCGAAGCCATGGCTTTTGGCCTAGATATTGTCTCTGTCCCTTTAACGCCGGGTTTCGCCGAAATTCTGAAGGACAAGAGCAACGCCCTTGTGGCCGGGGACGCCAATCCGGAAACTATGGCGAACCTGATCGCCGGATTGTCCGGAAACGAGGAGTTGAGACAATCCCTTGGCGAAAACGCCCGCAAAGATATTCGCGCGCTTATCAACGCCGACGAGGAATGGAACCTAATCGCGGATCTGATAATCGAAGCCTCCGCGCCCGCGAACAGGAAAGTGGATGGGAGATAATATGGATTTTTCCAGCGCCTCCGCGCTCGCGATCGGGGACGTCATGCTCGATCATTACATTACCGGAACGACGGAGCGCGTGTCCCCCGAAGCTCCGGTGCCGGTAGTAAACAAACGTAACTCCTGGGCCGTGCCCGGCGGCGCGGCCAATGTCGCCCGGGGACTGTCGCGCCTTGGTTGCGACGCCCGTCTGGCGGGTTTGGCGGCGCGCGACCCCGCGGGCGAAACGCTCCGTCAGGAAGTGGCGGCCGAAGGTATTCGCGCTGGCTTCTCCGCGTCGCGAAACCGTCCCACCACTGTAAAAACCAGAATCATGGCCCGGGGCCAGCAACTTTTGCGCGTCGATGAAGAAGTCATAGCGCCGCCTTCCCTGGAGGAAAAAGTCTCCCTGCTTGTCAATTTCGAAAAGCTCCTGGGCGGTTGCAAAGCCGTTGTCCTCTCCGATTACGCGAAAGGAACGCTTCTGGCCGACAAGGATGGCGACAGCGTCTGCCGGGCGGTCATAAAAAAGGCGAAGGACGCGAAAATTCCCGTCCTAGTCGATCCCAAGGGACTGAACTGGGAAAGATACGCGGGCGCCGCCTGCGTGACTCCCAATGTCTCCGAATTTATCAAAATTGTCGAAAGTCTCCATTCCCGCGACGCTTCCCGCGTTCGCGACGAGGCGCGAGTCCGCTCCGCGCTGGCCCTCGATCTATGCGAGCGCTTCAATTTCGGCAGCCTACTCCTGACGCGGGGCTCGAAAGGTATGGAGCTTTACGTCCCCGGCGAAAAAATAGTCCGCATCCCCGCCGCCATGCGCGAAGTAAGCGACGTTTCCGGCGCCGGGGACACGGTGATCGCGACGCTGGCGGCCTGCGCGGCTATCGGCATGGATTGGGAAGAGAGCGCGCGAACCGCCAATATCGCCGCCGGAATAGCCGTTGGGAAACTGGGCACTTCGCCCGTAAGTATAGACGAGCTAAATCGCGCCCTGCGGGAAAAGACCAGGGAGAGCGGCGTGTACGGGCTCGAAGAGTTGCTTGAAAAAATTGGCGACTGGCGAAAAAAAGGCAAAAAAATCGTTTTTACCAACGGTTGCTTCGACCTGTTGCACGCGGGACACGCAGCCGTTCTGCGCCAAAGCGCGGAGCTGGGGGACAAATTGATCGTCGGCTTGAACAGCGACGCTTCGGTCTCCCGGCTGAAAGGAAAATCGCGGCCCGTGCAACCCGCCGCGAGCAGGGCCGCCGTGCTTTCGGCGCTGGACAGCGTGGACGCTGTGATCGTATTCGAGGAAGACACTCCGGAAAACCTGATCAAGGCCATAAAACCGGACTATCTCGTCAAAGGCGGCGATTACGCTCCGGAAGACATCGCGGGTTCCGCTTTTGTCCGGAGCTACGGCGGCCAGGTCCGGATCATACCATTAATCGAGGGCGAGAGTACTACAAATATAGTTAACCGTATCCAGGCGGGTAAAACATGAAATCCGTAATTTCAGTAGATTTGGGCGGAACTAACTGCCGGATGGGACAGTTTAACATCAGCGACGATCAACTTTATTTCGACAGACGTCACTGGCTGGACACTTCCCTGCTTACGGGGATGGATCATTTTGTCCAGGAACTGGACAAGCAATTTCCCCTCGACAAGGCGGACGCGCTGATTATCGCCATCGCCGGTCCTGTGGAAAGTTCTCTGCGGGGCAAGCTGACCAACGGCACGCTGGAACTCGACTTTGAGCGGAAACCGACGGGACGCGAGTTGCGGGTCTGCCTCATCAACGATTTCATGGCTCAGGCCTGGGCCGTCGTCAGCCAGGCGGGAGAGACCGCCCGTTGGCTCGCTGGCCCCGCCGAGCCTTTGCCCTATACGCGAGCCGTCATCGGCGCCGGCACAGGTCTTGGCCAGGCCAACATCGCGAGAACTGACGCGGGCGACTGGCAACCGATCCCGTCGGAGAACGCGCACAACTGCTTTCCCTTTATAACCGACGAGGAAGTCGATTTTCACAGATGGTCGCGGGAGCGCAAAGGGGTTCCCTATACGACTGGCGACGAGCTGATCAACGGCGCGGGCCTGGCTCTTCTGCACGAATACCTGACGGGTCAGAAACTTCATCCCAAAGAAGTCGGCCAGAATTTTTTGCAGGGCGACACGGACACTTCGCGCTGGTATTCGCGTTTTTACGCCCGCGCGTGCAAAAACTGGATGCTGTCCGCCTTATGCCGCGGCGGTTTGTGGATCGCCGGCGGCATAGCCGCGAAAAATCCCTATGTCGTAACCAACGATTATTTTATGGAAGAATTGTACAATGGCAGGCAATGGACGGAATTTTTGAAAGCCATTCCTCTCTTTTTGCTCGAGGATCACAACAGCGGCCTTTGGGGCGCGGCCAAATACGGTCAAACCTTGCTGGGACGGGAAGGAGCCTGATCCTCTCCCGGAAGTCCTTTTTAGCTTTCCCCATATTTTGCGGTTCTCTCAATTTCCAAGACCGTCCCGCGAATATTAGATAAAGCTTTTCCCGAGGCCGGAAATGAAAACCCTGACGCTCATGCATACGTCCGACTGGCATCTCGGACATAAATTATACGGATACAGACGCGACGACGAGTTCGCCTCTTTCCTCTCCTGGTTTCGCGATCAACTGCGCGAACATAAGGTCGACGTTTTGCTGATCGCCGGAGATATATTCGATAACGGCGCGCCGGCGGCGCAAGCGCAGAAAATGTATTACAACTTTTTGGCGTCCTTAAAGAGCGCGGGCGTTCGTCATGTGGTGATTACCGGCGGCAATCACGATTCTCCGTCTTTCCTCTCAGCGGCCGACGAGATTCTGAAAGGACTCGATATACATGTGGTAAGCGCGAACTCCGGCGATCCCGAAGACGAGATCCTGACCTTGCGCGACGAAACCGGCGAGCCTGAATTAATCGTATGCGCCGCGCCCTTCCTGCGCGAAAGGGATCTGCGGGAGTTAAAACCAGGCGAAACAACGCGGGAAAGAAACGAGAGCGTCATAAAAGGGTTGCGGGAGCATTACGCGCGACTCGCGGCCCTGGCGGCGACTAAAAGGGGCGACGCGCCTGTGGTCGCTTCCGGCCATTTGTTCGCGGGAACGCCGGAGCCGGACTCCCTGGAAACCGAGCGGGATTTGTATTGCGGCAACCTGGGGCAAGCTCCGGTCGACATTTTTCCGCCGGAATTTGATTACGTAGCGCTTGGCCATATCCATAAGCCAATGAAGGTCGACGAGACGGGCCGGGTGAGATACTCCGGCTCTCCCCTCCCCATGTCCTTTCGCGAGGCTCTCCGTGAAAAGGAAGCGGTCCTCCTCCGCTGGACAGGCGGACGCGAGCCGGAAATTACGCGAATTCCCATTCCCCGCTTCAGGGAATTGCTGACGTTGCGCGGCGACGGCGAAACCATAAAAAAGAGCCTTGGCGAGCTTGTCCGGCAAAGACGGGAGAGCGACGACGAAGCGTGGGCGGAGATTTTTCACGAAGGCCCGGAATCCACGTCCGAGTTGAAGGACAAATGTTTCGAACTGACGAGCGGTTCAAAAATCCGGATCTGTTGCGTGCAACCGCCCAAAAGAGCCGGCGAGGCGGCCATGGCCGACGACGGCCGCGAGATTGACCAAATCGCGCCGGAAGAAATGTTTGTCCGTCTCATGGACGCTCGCGGGTATCCGGCCGATAAACGCGAGACCGTTCTCGAGGCTTTTAAGGAACTCCTCGTTGAAGTCGAGTCAGGGAAGATTGGGGACAGGCTATGAAGATATTGAGCGTCCGTTTTAAAAATCTCGCGTCGCTGGCCGGAGAATGGGAAATAAATTTCGAGGATCCCGCGTTGAATTCCGACGGGATTTTTCTCATAACAGGCCCCACGGGCTCCGGCAAAACCACTGTGCTGGACGCTGTCTGCCTGGCCTTGTACGGCGCGACTCCTCGCCTGGGAACTATTTCTTCCCAGAATGAAATCATGTCGCGCGGCAAAGGGGAATGCCAGGCCGAGGTCGTATTCGAAACTCCCGAAGGTCGTTTCAACGCGAAATGGAATCAGAACAGGGCCAGGAACAAGCCAGGGGGGAAATTGCAAAATCCCTATCAGGAGCTGGCCTTCGAGTCCGGACAAATTATCGCGGAGGGAAAAGCGGCGGCCGGAGCTGAAATCGTTAAAAGGACCGGTCTTACCTTCGACGAGTTTACCAAAGCCTGCCTGCTCGCCCAAGGACAGTTCGCGAAATTCCTGACCGAGGACGAAGACAAAAAGGCCCAGCTCCTGGAAAAAATCACCGGCACAAAAATCTACGCCGACCTCTCCAGAGCGGCCCATGAAAGAAACGCGCTGGAAAAACTAAAGCGAAACGATTTGCTTGGCCAGATAAAAAATATCGCGCCTTTGCCCGAAGCGGAGGAAAGAGAAAAAGAACAAAAACTGAAAGATATCGAAGGGACGCTGGAGGGTCTGGACAAAACCCTGAAAGCCCTTCGAGAAGCGAATGTCTGGCTGGAAAGAGTCGCGGGATTGCGGAAGGAAAAAGCGACGCTGGAAGCTAAAAAAGCCGGTTTGGAAGCCCGCGTGGAAGCTTTCCGGAGCGAGGACGAGGCGCTGACCATGGCCAAAAAAGCCGCGAAGGGAGATCCAGCGCGGAGCGAACTGGAGGGGGCGACGAACGAGCTCGCCAAAATCCGCGAAAACATCCTCGCCAAAGAAAAGGAACTGGTTTCCGTAAATATCAGGCTGGAAGAGGCCCAAAAGAATCAATCCTTGTACGAAGCGGCCGCGCGCGCGGCAAGGGAAAACCTCGACTCGACCGCCCCTTTGCTGGATTCCGTAAAAAAACTTGACGCGGAGCTGGGAGCCAAAAGAAAAGAGATCTCGGCTCATAAACAGACTATCGGGGACGCCCGTCGACGCAGAGACGCGGCGCTCGGGAAAAACGGACAAAATCTGGCAGCTCGCGAAATCGTCGAAAAGAAGGCCGCTGAAATCCAGCGTTGGCTGACGGATCATCAAGCCGACGGCGCCTTGCGCGAAACATTGGGGACAATCGAACAAAAATTGTCGGCGCTCGAGTCCGGCTTCGCGAAAATATCCGAACTCGAAAGACTAATCGAAGTCGCTCGCGAGGAGTCCCGCGCCATCGAAGCCGAAAGGACGAAGGCCAACGACGCCCGCGAGAAAATCGACCGCGAATGGGAAAAAGAGCGGACCGAAAAATATCGTCTCGAGGAAGCGCGTCTAAAATGTCTCAAAGGTTTTGATCCGGCGTTCTGGGAACAAAAAATCATTGATTTGGACGCCGCCTACAAATCCGCGCTCGCCTGGAAAAAATTGGACGTCCTGCGACGCGAGCTGCGACCGGATCAGCCTTGCCCGCTCTGCGGCTCGCTCCGGCATCCCTGGGCAGGGGACGAA
>CAMWPE010000098.1 GCA_947176055.1 uncultured Desulfovibrio sp. | reverse complement strand
CCATGTAAATTAAAGGGAAGCGGCGCCTTTAATAAACTGCGACCGCGGTTCCGGAGAATACGATGAAAAAATTATACGTGGCGATGGTGGGTTTGCCCGGACGCGGAAAGTCGACCCTGGCGCGCCGGATCAGGGATGGATTAAATAGCGAGGGGATCAGCGCGAAGATATTTAATAACGGAGACGTGAGACGGCAATTGCTGGGCGACGCTTCCACGGAACCGGATTTTTACAATCCGGACAACAGTTTTGGCCGCGAAGCGCGGGAATTAATATGCCGACGGAATCTGGAAAACGCGCGAGACTGGCTGGCTTACGGGGGCGAAGTCGCCATACTGGACGCGACCAACGCCAGCGCGGAGAGACGGCGCTATCTTGAGGAGAACCTTACCGATCATCCTCTCCTCTTTATCGAATGCGTAAACGAGGATCCCCTCCTCCTGAATGCCTGCATTCGCAGAAAAGCGGACTTGCCGGAATACGCCAATTACACAAAGAACGAGGCGCTCGCAAGCTTCATGAAGCGAATCGGCTATTACGAGACCATTTACGAGCCCCTTTCCAGCGAAAAATACTGGATGTGCGTCGATACGACGGCCAATCGCGTCCTCGCCGAGCAACCCTGCGAAGTGTCGCCATATTACGCGGCCATCCGCGAAATAGTGGTAAGCATGTGGATAAATAACCTCTATCTGGCCCGGCATGGTCAGACCGAGTTCAATGTGCAGGGACGCATTGGCGGCGATCCGCCATTAACTGCCAAAGGGCGGGCGCAGGCTCAAGCTCTGGGCAGACATATGGCGAACATTCCTCTGGAATGGGTATTTACGTCCACGCGGATGCGCTCGCATGAGACGGCCGCGCCGGTGCTGGAAAGTCATCCCCGCGCCCATTCCATGGCCTTGCGCGAATTTGACGAGATCTGGGCCGGCGATTGCGAAAACATGCTGTATTCCGAAATCCGCGAAAAAATGCCGGAAGTCAGCGCCGGTCGCAACGCCAATAAATATAGTTATATGTACCCCAACGGCGAAAGTTATGCCATCCTGCAAGAGCGCGTGCGGCGGGGCCTCCGTCGCGCCCTATTCCTTTCGGGCGACACTCCGTTATTAATCCTGGGCCATCAGGCCATAAACCGCGTGCTTATCTCCCTCTTCCTGCGGCAGCGAACGGAGGACGTGCCTTATATCCATATTCCCCAAAACCAGTATTTCCATATCCAGCTAACGCCCACACGCAAACTTTTCGAGCGGGTGCCCTACGAACCCGGCGGAGTACAGGATACGGCATTGCGGGATCCGAAAGTGTATTCGTAAACGATATGGCAAATCGTCGGAGGATAAAAGAGTCTTCCACGATAGTTTATAATTTTGTCTTTTATTTTCTATAAGCGCTATCCGTAAGTTGCGAAAGAAAAAAGGAATTAATAAAAGGGCTCCGCGTTCGCGAAGCCCTTTTATCTATAAACCCGGCTAAAACGGTTCTATTTTCTTTCTTTCTGAATCTCTTCGGCAAGAGCGCTGGGCACGCGCTCGTAGTGATCGAACTGCATGGTAAAGGTTGCCCTGCCCTGCGTGCGGGATCTCAAGTCTGTGGCGTAGCCGAACATCGAGGATAAAGGCACCTGCGCGCGCACGCTCTGCGCTCCGCCGGGCCTGGCTTCCATCGATTGCACCTTGCCGCGGCGACCGTTGAGATCACCCATGACGTCGCCCAGATAATCTTCAGGCGTTACTACTTCCACATCCATAATTGGCTCGAGAAGCGCAGGCGCGGCTTTTTGCATGGCATCCTTGATAGCCATGGAGCCGGCCACATAGAAGGCCTGTTCCGAAGAGTCGACTTCATGGTAAGAGCCAAAGACCAGATTGACCTTGAGATCGACAGCCGGAAATCCCGCCATCACGCCGGATTTCATGGCGTCCTGAATGCCTTTGTCGATCGCCGGAATGTATTCCTTGGGAATAACGCCGCCGGTGATGGAATTGACGAACTCGTAGCCTTTGCCGGGATTGGGCTCAACCTCGATAACCACATGACCGTACTGGCCGCGACCGCCGGATTGCTTGGCGTGTTTCATGTCGGACTTGGAATTTTTGGTTATCGTCTCGCGGTAGGCGACTTGGGGTTTGCCCACATTGGCGTCGACATTAAATTCGCGCGTAAGCCTGTCGACGATAATTTCCAGATGCAATTCGCCCATTCCCGCGATAAGCGTCTGATTCGTCTCCTCGTCGCCTTTGACGCGGAAGGACGGATCTTCCTTGGCCAGTTTGCTCAAGGCCGCGGAAAGGGCGTCGCGATCCGCCTTGGTCTTTGGCTCGATGGCGACTTCGATTACCGGTTCAGGGATATTGAGCGACTCGAGAATGACCGGACGCTTTTCGTCGCACAGGGTGTCGCCGGTCGAAGCGTTTTTCAATCCCACTATGGCCACTATGTCGCCGGCTCCGGCCCATTTGATTTCATCCCGCTTGTTCGCGTGCATTTTCAACAGGCGTCCTATTCTTTCCTTCTTGCCGGTATTGGCGTTCAACACGGACATACCCGATTCGATAACGCCGGAATATATCCGGAAAAAGGCGAGATGGCCGATAAAAGGATCGGAAAAGAGCTTGAATACCATCCCGGCTAGAGGCTCCTTGTCGCTGCACAGACAGATTACTTCCTCGTCCGGATGCCCGGGGACATGTCCTACCATCGGCGGTATATCCAGCGGAGACGGCAAATAATCGACGATGCCGTCCAATAGCGGCTGGACGCCCATATTGCGGAAGGCGGAGCCGCAGAAAACAGGCACTATACTGCGGTTGATCGTCGCCTTCCGGGCGCAATCCCGGATCTCATGCTCTGTCAGTTCCTCGCCGGTCAGATATTTTTCCAGCAGGTTTTCGTCTTCCTCGGCGATCTCTTCGAGCATTTCATGTCTTTTTTCTTCGTACAAGCCCCGCATATCTTCAGGCACGTCCTTTTCGACAAATTCGGCGCCCTTGGTAGCGCGGTCAAAATAAATGGCTTTGCCGCGAACGAGGTCAATCACACCCTCGAATTTGTCCTCGGAGCCGATGGGGATCTGCATGGGAACAGGCTTGGCGCCCAGGCGCTCGTTTATCATTTCCACGCAACGGAAAAAGTTCGCGCCGATCCGATCCATTTTATTTACAAAGCAGATACGCGGAACATGATAGCGATCGGCCTGCCGCCACACTGTCTCCGATTGCGGCTCCACGCCGGCGACCGCGTCAAAGACGCAAACCGCGCCGTCCAGCACTCGCAATGAGCGCTCCACTTCGATGGTAAAATCCACATGTCCGGGAGTATCGATGATGTCGATGCGATAATCCTTCCAGAAGCAGGTGGTCGCCGCGGAGGTGATGGTAATTCCCCGCTCCTGCTCCTGCTCCATAAAGTCCATTATCGATTCGCCGTCATGCGTTTCCCCCAATTTATGGGACACGCCGGTGTAATACAGGATTCTTTCTGTGGTTGTGGTCTTGCCCGCGTCGATATGGGCCATGATGCCTATGTTACGCTGTTTGTCTATGGGGACATTGCGCGCCATGATCTTCCTCCGGGCCGGTCGTCCGGCAAAAATACTTAAAAGCCGCTTCCCTTCTTACGGGAGGCGGCTTGAAAGGTAGAAAATTTAGATAGGATCACCAACGGTAATGAGCGAACGCCTTGTTGGCGTCGGCCATGCGGTGCGTGTCCTCGCGCTTTTTGACCGCGCCGCCGCGGCCATTGTAAGCGTCGAGCAATTCGTTGGACAATTTAGCGGTCATGCCTTTCTCGCCGCGCGAACGGGCGTAATTGATAAGCCAGCGGATAGAAAGGGAAATTTGCCTGTCAGGACGAACTTCCATAGGCACCTGATAGGTCGCGCCACCCACGCGCCGCGCCTTTACTTCCATATGCGGTTTCACATTGTCCAGAGCTTTTTCAAAAGCGCGCATGGGCTCTTCGCCGGTCTTTTCGGCCAGACTGTTCAGGGCGTCGTAAAAAATCTTTTCGGCAGCTCCCTTTTTTCCGTCGTACATGAGCCGGTTGACAAATTTCGTAACAAGTTTGCTGGAATAAATAGGATCCGGCAAAACTTCCCTTTTGGGAACTGGTCCTTTGCGTGGCATGGGGTTCTCCTTATAATATGGCGCGACCAACCCCGCGGCTTACGCCGCATAACCGGCGCCCATACGGATTAATAAATTTATTTGGGTCTCTTGGCGCCGTATTTGGAGCGACTCTTCCTGCGATCGGCCACGCCGGAAGCGTCCAGCGTGCCGCGAATGATGTGATAGCGGACGCCGGGCAAGTCTTTTACGCGGCCGCCGCGAATCAGGACTACGGAGTGCTCCTGCAGGTTATGACCTTCGCCCGGGATATAGGCCGTCACCTCGATGCCATTCGTCAGGCGGACGCGGGCTACCTTGCGCATGGCCGAGTTGGGCTTTTTGGGCGTAGTGGTATAGACGCGGGTGCAAACGCCGCGCTTCTGCGGACAGCTCTGCAAGGCCGGCGTGCGCTTGCGCTTTACTACCGGCTCGCGCTCGGTATGTATCAGTTGATTAATGGTCGGCATTAAATCCTCCGGATGTTAACCGCTTATGATAAGGGAGTTTATTTATAGCCAATTCCGCTTTTTGTCAACAAGCGGAATATACCAGAGCGCGCGACAGTGGAAATTTACCGAGGCAACGGCCGCTTCGCGACGTATCGGGCCGGCGAAAGAGTCTCAATGGAACCCGCCGCTCGTCGCGGGAGAAGTTCAAGCTAAAAGCGTTATAAAAAAGCGCCGCGCGACTGAATTATACAGTCGCGCGCAAATTTTGTTCAGGTTACCACCCTACTCGCGTATCCGCGAAATAGCGCGCGACTTTTCGCAATTGCGTCGGGATGTCGATGCCTTGCGGGCATTGCCAGGAGCATTCGCCGCAATCGTCGCAATGGGACGCTTCCTGCGGCGTGTTTTTCAGGACAAGGCCGTAGCGATGCTCGCTGATGGGAATTTTATCGAGATCAAATTCCTTCGAGCTGTTGTACATGGAGAAACAGCAGGAAATGAAAACGCCATGGAGACAATGGCATTGATGGCATTCGGTACAGGGGATTTCGTCTTTCTTTTTAAGAATCGCGACAACTTTATCGATGGCCTCCAGTTCGCGGGCTGAAAGCGGCGAGTTCGCCTCGTCGCTCAAGCGCAAATTCTCTTCGACCTGCGCCATATCGCTCATCCCGCTCAATAAAATGTCGACTTCGGGTTGATCCCAGGCCCAGCGCAAAGCCCAGGCCGTCGGCGAGCGTTTTATACCCGTCGCGTCCAGAACTTCGATAGCCTCCTTTGGCAGATAATTGGCGAGAAATCCCCCCATCAGCGGCTCCATGCCTATTATGCCAAGGCCCAGGCGCCGCGATTTGCGAACACCCGGCATCCCCGCCTGAAAATTGGTATCCCGGTAATTGACTATATTTTGATGGAATTCAAAATCGTAATAACCCAGAACTTTTTCGAGCAAAGCCGGCGTATCATGGAACGAAAAACCGATATGCCTTACCTTGCCACTCTTTTTAATCTCATCCAGAAAATCAGCCAGCCCGACCCTGACCATATTATACCAGGTCAGCTCCATGATATTATGGACAAGATAAAAATCGATATAGTCCGTTTGGAGACTTTTTAACTGGGCATTAATGAATTTATCCATATCCTCGCGACTGTTCACGGCCCAGATAGGGAGCTTGGTCGCGATAAACATCTTGTCCCGGCCAATTTCCCTGACCGCTTTGCCGACAAACGGTTCGCTCGTCCCCTCCTTGAGCGGATCCAGACTGTGATAAGGCCAGCTGGTATCAATATAATTTACGCCGTTGTCGGCGGCGTAACGAACGAGCTTCATAGCCTCCTTTTCATCGACCTTGCCGTAATCGCCGCCCGCGGTTGGCAAGCGCATGCAACCGTAGCCAAGAACGGACACTTCTTCCCCAGTCTTGCCCAAAGTTCTATAAAGCATGGATTTTCCTCCCTCATTTTGGCGGTTTTAAATATCGTCGCGCTTCGCGACTATTTTTGACGAATAACCGGCTTCTGACCTTTCGCGAAGGCCGGAGCCTTAAAAATTCGCGCCGGTTTGCCTTTTTCGTCATTGCTTGTCACAATGAATAATTCCTTTGCTCCGGGATCCAGAGCCAGACTCGTCGTTAAGAGATTTTCCCCCTTTTCCCGGCCGGGGATAAGTATCTGGCCAATGGGGATGCCCTTTTTATTAAAAATCATCGCCCTCCCCTGACCGTATATGGCCACATATACATTGCCTTCGCTATCGACGCGCATGGAATCGGGCGCCGGACCGGCGAAATGCCATGGGATGGAAGAACCTGTCGGCGATATTTCCGACGGACTGGTCAGTTCCGCGCGATGAAGCCGGTTTTTCGCGAACTCCGTCGCCCAGAGAGTGCGACCATCCGGACTTAACGCCACGCCGTTCGCCTGCGCAAGATTGGGTATGACCGGGGCGATATTTTTAAAATCTGGCGAAACATAATAAATTCCCCCTATGGGATGGCTCGCGTCGCCCCTGAAATCCGAAAAGTAAAAGCCGCCGTCCGGCGCGAATACCAGATCATTTGGCCAGAAGCCATAATCGACTGGCACAATGGTTTCCAGTTCTCCCGAATCGGGAGACCAGGCGAGAATCGCTCCGGCTTTCGCCGCCAGATCCAGAGCCGCCATAAACAATCTTCCGTCTTTATGCCAAGCCAGACCGCCCGCGCCCATGGCGGGCAGATTTATGAGAGTCTCAAGATTCTTACCCGGAGACACTCGCAGCGCTTTCCGCTGGCTGACATCGCAGAACAGCGGGTTTCCATCCTGATCAAATATGGCGCCTTCGAGAATATTATTGTCCGGCGACGCTTCCAGCCATTCCTCCGCTATTTCGACCGGCAAATTCAGCTCGCCAGGAGGAATGGGAACCGGATTGGCCCGGATGGCTCCGCAAAACGCGGTTACCAGAAAAACCGCAAGAAAAAGACATGTAAAAATTCTGGCTATTTTCATTTTCGCAGTCCGCTTTGGTAAATTACATTGTTCTTTTCGAGCGGCGCGCGCGTATAAAAATCATGGTTCACCGAAATCCGCGCTCGCGCTTTATTTCAAATTTTTTTTGAAAAATTCGTCCAGTTTCGCGAAAGGTATTAACCCTGTCCTGTCGTACAAATCGACATGGCCGGCTCCGGGGACAATGACCAGCTCTTTCGGCTCCGCGGCCCTGGCGTAAGCGTCCTCGCTAAATTCACGGGAATGAGCGTTCTCGCCGGTTATAAAGAGCATGGGGCGCGGGGAAATAGTCTCGATGTCGTTGAAGGGATAAAAATTCATGAATTTTACGTTGCTCGAGAGAGTCGGATGCGTTGTGGTCGCAGGATCAACGCCGGGAGGAGTTACTTCGCCGCGGGGCGTCCTGTAAAATTCGTAAAATTCTTTTTCGATGGGAGTCGATTTATCGGTGAGTTTATGGACAGTGCCGCTGGTGTATTCCGTTTTGCCCCCCGCGAATTCGATATCGCGCTGACGCGCCGCTTGCTCGATAATTTTTTTCCTCTGTTCAAGACTTAAAGATTTCTTCAGACCATTTCGGTTGGCCGCGCCCATATCGTACATGCTGACCGTGGCGAGCGCTTTTAACCTCGGATCAATTTTCGCGGCGCTAATGGCGAAACTCCCGCTGCCGCAAATACCGATGATACCTATCTTGTCCTTATCGACAAAAGGCAAAGTGTCCAGATAATCGACCGCCGCGCTGAAAGTTTCCGCGTACATATCCGGCGACACTGCGTTGCGCGGTTGTCCTTGGCTTCCGCCCCAGAAAGCCAGATCCATGGCTAGAGTCACAAAACCTTGCTCGGCCATTTTTTGAGCGTAGAGAACGGCGCTCTGCTCTTTCACGGCGCCCATGGGATGACCCACGATAATCGCCGGATATTTTTTTCCTTTTATCAGATCCATCGGGATAAAGAGATCCCCGGACATCTCCATTTTATATTGATTGGGAAAAGTTACCGGCCTCATTTTCAATTTGGCGCTTTTATAAAAGTTGTCCGCGTCCGCCGGCGGCTCGTAGGCGAAAATTTTGCCGCATACCCCAAGCGCCGCGATTATCGCCGCGACGCCAAACAGTGTAAATAAATTAATCCGCTTCATCGAATTCTTCCTCCGGGAATAAAATTTTTAATTTTTTATAATCGCGTTTAAGTTTCATTGCCAATATCAATTTATTATCATAGATTATTCCAAAAAAGAATTATAAAAAATTAAAGTCCGAGTATGGATTTAAAAGTTCTGCGTTATTTTGTCGAAATCGCTTCGCGGGGAAATTTTACCGCGGCGGCTGAGGCATTAAACCTGACTCAACCCACCTTGTCCAAACAGATTATGGAGCTGGAGGCGGAGCTGGGCGTCAGGCTTCTGGTTCGCGGCAAGCGACGGACGACATTGACCGAAGCCGGCGGACGTTTGATGACCAATGCCAGAGAATTGCTTGAGCTCGCGGAATTGACTAAAAAACGCGTAGGCGGCGAGGATTCGCCTCCGCGAGGAGAGGTCCATATAGCCGGCGGCGAGACCAGAACAATGCGGCTTGCGGCCCGCGCCATGAAAAAGACAATCGACAAA
>CAMWPE010000097.1 GCA_947176055.1 uncultured Desulfovibrio sp. | reverse complement strand
TGATCTTATTGAGAAGAGTTGTTAAAACGGCCCAATAATTATGAAATGAGTTCTAATTATTGTTTGGCGCGTAAATATGTTTGTGATCAAGAAGACAGTATTTATGCCACCAGCCAAGCGGACGGTAAACAGAAATAAGGCACATGGAGAGGATTATCGCGGTCTGGATTACGATTGCCCAGAGCGAATCCGGCAAGATTAAGGAGCGCATAAAAAGAAGAGGGGCCTGCGCGTCGTATTGGGACAGCCATTGAATCAGCTTGTCCCCAAGGGAACTCCAGAAAGTAAGACCCCATACGCAAGCGTTTAAGGTTATGATCCATTTATATATAATCCACAGGAATCTGAAGAAACCTATGGCGGTAAAGATTGAGTAGAAGAGACCGGTAAGCAGGCAACCAAGTAATCCCGGCATTACGACCCAGGTATCTATGAAATAGGAGCAAGAAGCGACGATGGCCGCGGCGGCGTTATCGTCGATGGAGGCGCGCATCAGATGCAAGGCCTGCATGGCAAACGCCCCGCCGCCCCAGGCTATGGCCGACAGCATATGGATGGCCTTGAGATTTTTAAGAATATTGTTATCGCGGAAGCGATATCCTTTACCTCTCAAGCCAAACGCTTTTACTTCATCGTTTCGCATGAAAGTTCCTTCTCAACATTTTCACGCAGCGCGAACCTGGCGGGAAGTCCGGTTTTTATCCCCCTATCCCGACCATGCCGCCGTCGGCCACAGCGCGGCGGCGACGACCCGAAAGCAACCGGGCGCCCACGGCTTTGGTTCGGCAGGCGGCGCGGACAATGGCCGCGATTTTTGCGTCGGACACGCGCGGATCGCGCAGAGCCCCGCCCAGCCGGTATTCGCGATCGTCGAAAAGACAGGTCCGCAAATTGCCTTCGCTGGTGAGGCGCAGACGATTGCAGGAAGCGCAGAAGTGGGAGGTCAGGGCCGATATGAAGCCTAGGCGACCGGCGCCATCCTTTATATCGTACATTCTGGCCGGGCCGCTCGTCGATTCGGGATCTCGCGCCGGCGTCAAATCGAGCCGTCCGGAGGCCAGTTCCAAAAGCCGCGAGGCGGGGAGGAAGCTCGCCTTCTTCCAGATTGTTCCCCGGCCCATGGGCATGAACTCGATAAATCTGACATCGACTGGATATTCGCTCGCGAATTTCAGGAAAGCGTCGATGCCCGCGTCCGTGACGCCTTTTATGGCCACGGCGTTGATTTTTACCTTTATTCCCGCCTCCAGCAGGGCCGAGATATTGGCTTGTACTATGGACAAGGAATTATGTCCGGTGAGTTTCAGGTAATCGGCTTCATTAAAACTGTCCAGGGACACATTGACGGAGACCGGACGGATTTCTTTCAAAGTGTCCAGATATGATTCCAGCAGGACGCCGTTTGTAGTAAGGGCAAGATCCAAATCCGGAAATTCCGAGCGCAGACGCCTCATGAAAGCCGCGCAATCCTTGCGAACAAGGGGCTCGCCGCCGGTCAGCCGGATTTTGGTCACGCCCATATTTTTGACGATTCCGGCGAAGCGGAGCATATGCTCGTAGCGCAGGACGCGATCGCAGGGAATAAAGTCCGGGCGATCCACGCCGCGACAATAGACGCAATCAAGATTGCACCGATCCGTAACGGATAGCCGCAAATAGCGCACCGCGCGGTTTTCGCCGTCGATGAGCGGGGAATTGTTGGACAAATCGCCGACCTGGTTTTATTTTGCCATATTATAAATTTTGATATATTATAAAATTTTAAAGGAGAAGGTCAAATGAATATAGGAGCGTACAGCTTCGAGGAATTCCGGAGGCTGGCGGAGAATTTTCACGGCTACGCCGCTCCGGGCCTGCTCATAGGCGGCTATATGGTGGAAAAAGCCAAAGCCGCCCTGCCGGAGGGCACGCTGTTCGAAGCCGTGGTCGAAACTCCCAAATGCCTGCCGGACGCGGTCCAGCTTTTGACGGCTTGCAGTACGGGCAACCAGAGACTTAAGATTCACAATCTGGGTCGCTACGCCGTAACGCTTTTCGATAAATACAGCGGCAAGGGCGTTCGCGTCAGCCTGGACGGCGAGAAGATGAAAGCGTATCCCGAGCTTTACGCCTGGTTTTTTAAGAAAAAGCCTAAAAAAGAGCAGGACAGCGCGCGCCTGGAAGCGGAAATTCGCGCCGCCGGAGACACAATCTGCAATTTGCGGGAAGCGACTATCAATCCCCGTTTTATCGGCGTCAGGCATATGACGACGATTTCGGTATGCCCTGTCTGCGCCGAAGCCTATCCATCGGATGACGGCCCGATCTGCCGGGGATGCCAGGGCGAGGCGCCATATAGCATGGCTCCCGACGCCTTTATCGAACCCGCCCCGCGAACCAGGGTTGTTCCAGTCGAGGAAGCCGTAGGCAGGATCGCGGCCCATGACATGACGCGCATCGAGCCCGGGCATTTCAAGGGCGCCGAATTCCGCGCCGGCCAGCGCATATCCCCGGGGGACGTCTGCCGTCTCCAGCAGATGGGCAAATTTAATGTGGCCATAACGGAGGAAGACGCTCCGGACAACGGCGAGACCGCGCATGAAAATCAGGCGGCCCGCGCTTTCGCCGCGCGTATGGCGGGAGACGGCATCGAATGGGACCCGCAACCCCGGGAAGGCAAAATTGACTTTCGCGCGGCCTTGGACGGCGTTTTGCGCGTCGATGAGGAAAAGCTGGCCAGATTCAATCTTGTGCCGGAGGTCATGGCCGCCGCCCGGCAGGACGGAACCATAGTCCGCAAGGATGGCAAGGTCGCCGGAACCAGGGCCATACCGCTTTATTTGAGCCGGAGCCTGTTTTCCCGCGCTCTGGCCGTTCTGGAAGACGGCCCGCTTTTCCGCGTCGCGCCCATGCGCGCGGCCAAAACCGGTATCCTGGTCACCGGCACGGAAGTGTTCAAGGGACTCATCGAGGACAAGTTCATGCCGGTCATCTCCGCGAAGATTCTCGCCCTGGGGTCGGAGGTAGTCGCTACGGAAATTATTCCGGATGACAGGGATATAATGAAGGAAGCCGTTGACAGGATGTTGCGGGCCGGAGTCGATCTTTTGATCACCACCGGCGGTCTTTCGGTGGATCCGGATGATATTACGCGCTCGGTCATGCTGGAGGCGGGACTTAAAAACGTCGTGCACGGCGTTCCGGTCCTCCCAGGAACCATGAGTCTTGTCGGCGAGCTGGATTACGAGGGACGGAAGGTCAATGTCGTAGGCGTACCGGCTTGCGCCCTGTATTACAAAACGACTTTTTTTGATCTTGTATTGCCCAGGCTTCTCGCGGGGGACACGTTTACGCGGGCCGAAGCGGCGAAGATGGGCTCCGGCGGGTATTGCCTCTCCTGCAAGGTCTGCTCCTGGCCCAAATGTTCTTTTGGCAAATAAAAATCGCGGTTTATTCGCGCTTTTGGCTTGACAGGACCGACCGCCGGGACATAAATTGATCCGGAAGAGACGCAAAATGAAAGATTGCCCGATCAACCTCCGCGCGCGCGACGCTTTCGGCTTTGGCCGGTTCTTTTACGCGTATTTTATGGAGATCAGCGGTCGGGAACTTTACTGACGTCCCTTTAGTCGTAAGTTCGGGCCGCGGGCAAAAAGCCGGCGGCCTTTTTTATGCGTAACATTGCAAGGAGCGCGAAATGTACCTGGGCAAACAAGTCAGACTTGAAAGGATCCTGAACAGGACGACTGGCAGGACGATTATTGTTCCTATGGATCACGGCGTCACCATGGGCCTGGTCGACGGCCTCATTGATATGCGCGAGGCCGTGAACGATATGGCGAAGGCGGGCGCCGACGCGGTGCTGATGCATAAAGGCCTGGTCCGTTGCTCCTATCGAAGCGCCGGCAAGGATATCGGGCTTATTATTCATCTCTCCGCGTCCACGGCGCTCTCCACGCAGGGCAATACCAAGACTCTTGTAGGCAGCGTGGAAGAAGGCCTCAAACACGGCGCGGACGCGGTGTCTATTCACATCAATCTGGGCGATCCCAACGAAAGGGCCATGCTGGCCGATTTCGGCAAGGTCGCCGAGGCTTGCGACAACTGGCATATGCCCCTGCTGGCAATGGTTTACGCCCGCGGTCCGCAAGTAAAAAACAGCTTTGATCCAAAGGCGATCGCTCATTGCGCGCGAGTTGGCGTCGAGCTGGGCGCCGATATAGTCAAGGTGTCCTACACGGGCGATCCGGAGAGTTTCGCGGATGTTGTCTCCGGCTGTTGCGTGCCTGTGGTGATCGCCGGCGGCGAGAGGATGGATTCTGATCGCGCCATCCTCCAAATGGTTTACGATTCCCTGCAGGCCGGCGGCTCCGGCATTTCCATGGGCAGGAACGTGTTCCAGCATCCCCGTCGCGTGGAGCTGGTCCGGGCCTTGCGCGCCATAGTTCACGACAATGCCACCGTGGATCAGGCGCTTGAAATAATGGGGGAATAAATGGCCCGGATTATTTTCAGATCGGTTCCCTTTAATAAAAGCGACGTTACCATGGCCCTGGAATCCGGTGCGGATGGGGTGATCGTGCCGGGCGAGCGGGCCGATATGGTCGCCGGTCTATCCCGTTGCCAGGTAATTCGCGACGAAGACGTCGCTTTCGCGCCCATCGGCTCCAAGACCGACGAGGAAGATTTTTTGAAACGCCTGCGGGCCGGAGAGAAGCTCGTCCTGGCCGAAGGGTGGGAAATTATTCCGGTAGAAAACTTGCTGGCCCAGAGCGACGCCATCATGGCCGAAGCGGCGAACGCCGAGCGCGCGAAGCTGGCCGCTGGTATTCTGGAGAGGGGCGTAGCCGCCGTCGTTATCCCGGGCGCCGCCATAGGCGAGCTCAAGAAAATCGTCGCCGATTGCAAGACGGCGCGGGAGAATATGAATCTGGCGGTCGCGAAAATTACGCGGGTCGAGCGGGCCGGCCTGGGTCACCGCGTATGCCTCGATACCATGAGCATCCTGCGTCGGGGCCAGGGAATGCTGGTAGGCAATTCCAGCGCTTTTACGTTCCTAGTTCACGCGGAGACGGAGCGTAACGAATACGTCGCCGCCCGGCCATTCCGCGTAAACGCGGGCGCCGTGCACGCCTATGTCATTTTGCCGGAGAATCGTTCCGCCTATCTTGGCGAACTGAAGGCCGGCGACGAACTGCTCGCGGTCGACGCCGACGGCAAAACTTCCGTAGTCACCCTGGGCAGGGTCAAGATCGAGATCCGGCCAATGTTATTAATCGAGGCCGAGATTGCAACCGGCGACGAAAAAATCAAGGGCTCGATATTTTTGCAAAACGCCGAGACCATCCGCCTGACCGCGCCGGGAGGCATTCCGGTCAGCGTCGTCGCCCTGAAACCCGGAGACGAAGTTTTATGCCGGCTCGATCAGCCCGGAAGGCATTTTGGCATGGCCGTCAAAGAAGACATCAGGGAGCTGTGAGCATGCCGGAATGCGATTCCGCGTTGTCGTCAAAGGAGCGGCTTAAAGCCATTCGCGGGGAGATCGATCGCATCGATCGCGAATTGCTGAAGCTTTTTAACGAGCGCGCGGCCTTGAGTCTCGAAGTTGGCAAGATCAAGGCGAGCGATAAGAGCGTCATTTTCAAGCCCTTGCGCGAAAAAGAAATGATGGACAAACTGGCGGAGGAAAACGCGGGTCCGTTGCCGGACGATCATCTCCGCTCCATCTGGCGCGAAATATTGAGCTCGTCGCGAGCCCTGCAAAGGCCGCAAAACGTGGCCTATCTGGGACCGGAGGGCACTTTCTCCTATTTCGCCGGTCTGGAATATCTGGGTCATTCCGCCAGATTCCATCCCTGCAAGGATATAGCGGGAATTTTCGAAAAAGTATCTTCGGGAGAATGCGAGCTGGGCGTGGTGCCGCTCGAAAATTCCCTGCAGGGAACCGTGGGCGCGAGCTTCGATCTTTTCCTGCGTCATGACGCGGTCATCGAGGCCGAGCTGTATTCCCGCATATCGCATTGCCTGCTCTCCAACGCGGACTCGCTGGCGGCTATCGAGACGGTGTATTCGCATCCGCAACCGCTGGCGCAGTGCGGGACATGGTTGCGAACGCATCTGCCCAACGCGGTCCTTTCGCCGGCGGAATCCACCGCGGCCGCCGCGGAGAGGGCGGCGACGGATCCGCGCTCCGCGGCCATAGGCAATTGCCGTCTGGCTTCGCTGGCCGGGCTCGATATCCTCGCCAGGGGCATAGAGGACGCGGAGGGCAACTGGACGCGCTTTGTGATCATCGCGCCGGCCAAGGCGCTCGCCTCCAAGCCCCGCGAGCATCGCGAAGGAGCCGAGAAAACATCAATCCTGTTTACCCTGCCCGACAAACCGGGCAGTCTCTCGACAATTCTGGATCTGCTCGCAAAAAACAAGGTAAACTTGCGCAAGCTCGAATCGCGCCCGCTTAGCGGCCAGCCTTGGCGCTATGTCTTTTTCACGGATGTGGAAAGCGATCTGAATCATCCCCGCCATGAAAAACTGGTTCGCGAGCTAGGCGAGCAATGCAATAATTTCCGTATCCTGGGTTGCTATCCCATGGGTCCGCAACTTGATCGCGTTCCCGGCGACAAGGACGGAAGCGAAGGATTATAAATATGGAAAACAATATCGTAAAAATAACGGCGCCGCCGTCCAAGTCTTTGTCGCACCGTTTTCTGATCGGCGCGGCGCTGGCCAGGGGCGAATCCGTTGTGCGCCATACCCTGGAGAGCGTCGATCTCGAAGCCACGCGCGATGTGTTGAGCGCGGCCGGCGCGAAGTTTGAGCCGCTTCGGGAAGAGGGCGAAATCGCGGGCTGGCGGGTGACAGGGGTGAATGGCCATCCGCGCGGAGGGAGCGAAAGCGACCCCTTGCAATGCAATGTCCAGGAATCGGGAACGACCTGCCGTCTGCTGACCGCCGTTCTCGCAGCAGGCGAAGGCATGTTTCATATTTATGGCGAAGGCAGAATGCATGACCGGCCCATAGGCGACCTGTGCCACGTCCTGCAGATGCTGGGGGCGGATATCAAATTCGAGGAGAAGCGGGACTGCCCGCCGATCCTGCTTCGGGCCAACGGCATCGATCCTGGCCTGGTCGACGGTTATGTGCGTCTGGGCATGGACGAATCGAGCCAGTTTTTTTCCGGATTGCTTATGGCCGCGCCATTGGCTTCCAGTTCCCTGAGCATCGAAGTTGGCGGCAAAAAAGCCCTCTCCTGGCCCTATGTGGGCCTTACCCTGCAAACTCTTTCAGCCTTCGGCATCCGTTTCGTCGCGCAGGCCCGTCCCCGGATAGGAGCCCCATGGAATGATCTGCAAAAATCCTCATGGCGTATTATCGAGGACATCCGGCCCGGTTGCTTCCGCGTTCGCGTATGGCCAAGTTCCTATAAGGCGGGCGCTTATTTTGTCGAAGGGGATTGGTCCGGCGCCTCCTATTTCCTCGCCGCCGGCGCCCTGGGCAAGAAGCCCGTGACAGTCCGGGGCCTGAATCCGGAATCCATGCAAGGCGACAGAATATTACTGGAGATCCTGCGCAAAATGGGCGCCTCAGTGGAAATCTCGCCGGATTCCGTCACAGTCTATCCGTCGGAGCTGCACGGCGTGTCCCTCGATATGGGCGCGTGTCCGGATCTCGTGCCAACCGTGGCCGCGCTCGCGGCTTACGCCAAAGGCTCCACGCGCATAAGCAATGTCGGCCATTTGCGGATCAAGGAATCGGATCGCATCGAAGCTCCCGCCCGGGAATTGTCCAAAGCGGGCGTGATGGTCGACGCCCTCTCCGAAGGCTTACTGATAAACGGTATGGGCGGCCTGCGCGGACACGTCCGCAACAAGCCAGATCGGCCCTGCCGGCCGGCGGATGGCTGTTTCAGCGCGCATAACGATCACCGCATGGCTATGTCCCTGGCTTTATTGGAAATGGGTGACACCGGCATCGATGTTCGCGAGTGTCTGGACGATCCGTCCGTCGTCAAAAAATCCTTTCCCAACTTCTGGGAACTCTGGAGTTCCCTCAAATGAGCGGACGAACTTCATCCGCGCCGACGGCCAGGAAGATTGTAGTCGTCGGCGCGTCGGGGCGCATGGGCGCCCTTTTTATGGAATTGGGCGCGAAGGCCGGATTCAATATGGTCGCCCTGAACCGCCCATATGCCAATGTAGCGGAAATATGCGCGGACGCGGGCATGGTCATTGTCAGCGTTCCGGCCAAGGCCTTCGCGGACGTTTTGAATGTTATTGTCCCGCATTTGCCCCCAGACGCCATCCTGACCGACGTCATATCCGTCAAGGAATCCCCGTTGCGCCAAATGGAGAAAAGCTGGGAAGGCGAGATCGTGGGAACGCATCCGCTCTTTGGACCTAAAAACGAGCCCGGGGACGATCTGCCCGGAGCCATAGGTCCGGGGAAAAACTCTTCGCCGGAATCCGTCGGGATGGTCGAAGGGTTTTAAAAGGGAATCGGTTGCCGCGTTTTTCGAACCACCGCTCAAAAACACGACGAAGCCGTGGCCAGAATCCAGAATCTGAACTTTGTCACCAACCTGGCATATTTCGCCGCGCTGGCGGAGCAGAAGGAATTATTGCCGTTTTTGACGCCGTCTTTCGAGAGACGCAAAAAGTCCGCCGCCAAAATGCTCACCGAAGACGCGGAGATGTTC
>CAMWPE010000096.1 GCA_947176055.1 uncultured Desulfovibrio sp. | reverse complement strand
ATCCATATCCTTGTCTCCCCGGCCGGAGAGATTGACTACGACTATTGTTCCCGGTTTCATGCTCGCCGCGTTTTCAAAGACCCAGGCCAGAGCGTGCGAGGACTCCAGGGCCGGCAGAATTCCTTCGGCCGCGCATAAACGATGGAAAGCGGCCAGCGCCTGATCGTCGCGTATGGAATGATATTCGACCCGTCCGGTTTTATTAAAATGCGCGTGCTCCGGACCGACGCCGGGATAATCGAGCCCCGCCGAAACTGAATGCGAAGGGAGGATCTGGCCTTCGTCGGTTTGAAGCAACATGGAAAAAGCTCCGTGCAATACTCCCGGTCGTCCCTGGGTTATTGAGGCGGAGTTGTAACAACCGGGCTCGCCGGTTCCGGCGGCTTCGACGCCGACAAGCCGCACCTCCGGGTCTTCCGCGAATGGATGAAACATGCCTATGGAGTTGTAGCCGCCGCCGACGCAGGCAACGACAACATCCGGCGATCGTCCCTTGATTTTTTTCATCGCCTCCCTGGTTTCCTTGCCGATGACGCTCTGAAACTGGCGCACCAGCAAGGGAAAAGGATGGGGACCGGCTGCGGTGCCAAAACAGTAATGCGTTGTCTCCTGCTCTGATATCCAGGCGCGCAGGGTCTCGTTGATAGCGTCTTTCAGCGTTCGCGTTCCGGATTCCACGGGTATGACTTCCGCGCCCAGCAATTTCATTCTTTGGACATTGGGAGCTTGTCTTTCGACATCTTCCGCGCCCATATAAATTTTGCATTTGAGACCAAGTCTCGCCGCGGCGGCCGCGGTCGCGACGCCGTGCTGTCCGGCTCCCGTCTCCGCGATCAGGTATTTCTTGCCGAGATATTTAGCCAGAAGGGCCTGACCCATGGTATTATTTATTTTATGAGCTCCGGTATGCAGGAGATCTTCGCGTTTGAGCCAGAGATCGATGCCCAGATCCCCGGAAAGCGTCGGACAGCGAGTCAAAGGCGTGGGCCTGCCCGCGAAATTCTCCAGCAAATCCCGCAATTCTTCCTGAAATCGCGGCGTCGGCATTATCTCTTCCATGCCTTTTTCCACTTCCAGGAGCGGGGGCATTAATAATTCGGGAACAAATCTGCCGCCGTATTCGCCAAAATAACCGCGCATGGAGTCGCCTCCTTTTTTATTGTTGTCCTACTATAGAAAGTTTCGTTTGAGATTATCCTTTTACGGTTAAGCAAGCTCGAATCCCGAAGATTTCGCGGTTGACCCGGCGCTCCGCTTGACGAGCAAAAGTCTGTGTAAAAGAGCGGCTGTTTATATTCGCCGAGGGCTAAATTTTATTTTCGCTTTCGCGAATAATTTTCAGCGCGGCGGAAATCTTATCATGATCCTTGACGCCCGGCGACGATTCGACGCCCGAGTTCAAATCCGTCCCGTCCGGAGAGCAAATTTCAATGGCTTTTATAATATTTTCCGGATTTAAGCCTCCGGCAAGAATAACCGGTTTACGAGGCCGGATATCGGCGATTTTGCGCCAATCGACCGAATTTCCGCTTCCGCCGAGACTTTGGCCGGCGTCCAGCAAGATCATACCGCAAAAATCCTCCCATTCTTCCAGAGCGCGCGAGAGTTCCGTTTGAGCGCCGTAGTTATCCGGCCAGAAAACCCTGACTACGCGATCGGGACCCAGCTTTTCCGCGCACTCCCGGCTTTGAGCTCCGTGCAACTGAATAACATCCAGACGCGCGACGTCCGCGGCTCTCGCGATTTCAGCGTAGCCCTGATTTACAAAGACTCCAGCCCGCAATATTCGCCCCGTAGGCAAGGAACGGGCGCGATCCGGAGGAATATACCGCGGACTTCGCGGATGAAAGACGAACCCGCAACAATCGGCCCCCGCTTCCGCGACAAACTCGCTGTCCTCGGGTCGGGTAATTCCGCAAATTTTTACGAACATTTCACGCCCCCGGATTATTGAGCCAATAGCCGCCGCAAATTTTCGCCCGGAGCGCCGTTGGCCATGAGCGACGAGCCGACCAAAGCCGCGGAATAGCCGGCGTCGGCGGAAGTCTTCAGATCGTCGCGCGACTTAACGCCGCTGGCGGCGATCCAGATCTCGCCCCGCTCCGGCGGATTCTCGCGAGCGATACGCAAGACCGCTCCCCGGTTCACGCGAAGAGCGGACAAATCCCTGGCGTTAACCTGGATCAATTTCGCGCCGCTGTCCCTGGCCAAAGCGAGATCCGCTTCGTCGAATATTTCCACCGCGCACTCCAGACCGCGTTTTTCGGCAAGCTCGCGCAAATCTCGTAGAACTGCGACATCCGGCGTCAAACGGACTATGAGGAGGAGGGCGGAAGCTCGCGAAGAGGCGGTCATTTCCACTTGCAGGGGATCCATGATAAAATCTTTGCGCAGAATGGGCAGGCTACCGACTTCCGCCGCGCGGTCGAGATAGTTGAAATCGCCCCGGAACCAGTCCGTTTCGGTAAGTATGGACAAAGCCGCCGCTCCCGCGTCTTCGTATTGACGAGCGGCTTCTTCTGGCGATATCGAGTCGCAAATCAACCCCAGCGAAGGCGAAGCTCTCTTGTATTCCGCGATAACGGCAAAATGATCTCGCGACGCGGTCAGAGCGGCTGAAAATACGGGTCTCGCGTCCGCGCGGGGATCAGGAAATTCTCCCGCTTCGGCCAGGCGGCGAAGCCGCGCGATCTCCCTGTTTTTCGATTCCCTGAATTTAGACAACATCTTCGGCGAACCTCCGGCCCGCGGCGCCGCGCGTAGCCGCGACGGCTTCTTCCATCGCCTTGTCCATACTCTTTTCCGGATTCAGGAGCCGCAGGGCGAGAGCGACATTCAGCGCGACCATATCGGTCATCGCTTTCTTCCCCTCGCCTCTCAAAATGGCCTTAAGGGTTTCGACGGCTTCTTCTTTGGAACCGACGGCCAGATCCTCCGGAGCGCAACTCTCTATGCCGTATTTGGCGGGATCAAAAGTAAACCAGGAGACGGAGCCGTTTTCCACAATGGCGATTTCCGCCGGACCCAGCGGCGTCATTTCGTCGTAACCGCCCGCGCCGCATACGACGGCGCCGCGTCGCAAAGGCGATTGAGCCAGAGTTTCGGCGATAAGTTTCACAAGCTCCGGCCGGGCCACGCCCATGAGCAGATGATTCGGACGCGCCGGATTGATCATCGGACCTAAAATGTTGAAAAGGGTGCGAATGCCCAGTTCTTTTCGCAACGGTCCGATATTTTTAAAGGACGGATGGAAATGCGGAGCGAAGAGAAAGGCGAAATTGGTCTCATCCAGTTTGTCCAGGGCGGTTTCCGGATTCGCGTCGAGTTTGATTCCCAGGGCCTCAAGCGCGTCGGCGCTGCCGCATTTGGACGACACGGCGCGGTTGCCGTGTTTGACGACCTTATAACCCATCCCGGCGAGAATGAGAGAAGCGGCGGTGGAGCAGTTAAAAGAATTTTTGCCGTCGCCGCCGGTGCCGACAACGTCGATGCAGTCGCCGGAAAGTCCGGGAACTCGCGCGGAACGGGCCAGGGCGGCGCGGGTGGCGTGCGCCAGTTCCAGAGGACTTTCGCCTTTGAGCCTCAAACCCATCAGAAAGGCGCCCGCTTGCGAAGGCGACAATTCGCCGTCCATCAGCGCGGAGAAAGCCGTCGCCGCCATATCGGCGCTTAAATCCTCGCCCGCCGCTACCCGGTCCAGAATTTGCGAAAACGAGAAAGCTCTTTTCTTTTCCGGGATAATTTTATCCGGGAAATTGGCGAGGATTTTCAGACCGTCAGGCGTAAGTATGGATTCGGGATGAAACTGGACGCCAACCCAGGGCCGGTCATGGTATTTTAGGGCCATGGTTTCGCCTTCCGGACCTCTGGCCGCGACCGAAAAGCTGCTTTCAGATTTCTTGTCGTCTTTTACCACAAGGGAATGGTAGCGACCTACCTTTAAAGGATTCGGCAAATTGGCGAAAATTCCCTGACCGTCGTGGAAGATCTCTGATTGTTTGCCATGCATTATAGTTGGCGCGATTTCAATATCCGCGCCGGCATGGAGGCCCAGGAGCTGGCAACCCAGACAGACGCCGAGAACGGGAACGGAAGGATCGAGCCGGCGCAGAAATTCGGGACACAGTCCGGCGTCCGCCGGATGACCGGGACCGGGAGAGACGCAGACCATTTCGAGATCGGGAGAGACGGCGAAATCCAGCAGACGGGGATCGTCGTTTTTTAACACTACGGGATCTTTATCCAGCGCGTAAAAAGCCTGAACAAGGTTATAGGTAAAAGAGTCGTAATTATCGATTAACAGGAACATAATCCTTACCCTCCTCGTTGAGCGCCATACGCATGATCGCCGATTTGTTCCTGATTTCCATCCATTCCAGATCAGGATCCGAATCATGGACTATTCCTCCGCCCGCCTGCCAGCATACCCGTCCGTCCTCTACCCACATACTCCGGAGGGTTATACCCATATCGAGATTTACGCTTGTCTTATCCAGTCCAATCCAACCAACGCAACCCGCGTAGGGACCGCGGGATTCCCTCTCCAGGCCGCGGATTATTTCCATAGCGCGAATTTTTGGCGCTCCGGACACAGTGCCGGCCGGAAACGCGGCCGCGAGAACATCGATAGCGTCCAGTCCTTTCGCCAGATTCGCGGTCAAGGAACTCGTTATATGCATTACATGCGAGAATCTCTCGATTTGCATTAATTTTTCCACGCGAACAGAATCCTTGGACGCGACGCGACCAAGATCGTTGCGGCCCAAATCGACCAGCATGACGTGTTCGGCGCGCTCCTTCGGATCTTCCAGAAGCTCGCGGGCAAGCGCGGCGTCCTCCGCGTCGTCCGCGCCGCGCTTGCGCGTTCCGGCGATGGGCGATAAAAGCAATTTTCCTTCCGAGCATTTGACCATCACTTCCGGAGACGAGCCGAACAGGGTGATTTCCGGAAACCGCATATAAAACATGTACGGAGAAGCGTTATACCGGCGAAGCCTTCTATATAAATAGAAAGGATCGCCGGCGAAAGGAGCGCAAAATCTCGTCGAGGGCACTACCTGTATGGCTTCGCCCCGGCGCAACATTTCCCGGATTTCCCGGACATATTGTTTGTAACCGGCCTCTCCGGGCGACGCGGTTATAGCTTCGGGATCAATACGCGTCTCTTCTTCCGGAGGCGGAACGGCTCCAAAATCATCCGGCTCGCCAATGGTAAGTTGACAGAGACGGTTATAGAGATGATCAAAGACGAGAACGGAGCCCGGAAAAGCCAGCTCGCAACGCGCTTCGGAGAGGGGCATAATTTTCCGGAGGGACGGATTGAAGAGCGAAGCCATGCCAAAGCCGAGGAACCCGTAAAGGGCGCGAGTAATATGGGGCAGGGAAGCGTCCGCGGACGCGAGATCAACAGCGGTCATTACCCCCCGCAAACCATCGATGAAAGGCGCGTCGTTAAATTCCCGCAAATCTTCGAAACGATCGTCCCTGATATTCAAGCGGGCGAGTCCGTCGACGCAGGAAATATAAAAGAGCATATTATAAGCCAGAATACTATATCTGCCCCATCTGCCATCGACTTCCGCGCTTTCGAGCAAAATTCCGTCCCGGGATCCGGCCGTCTTCAAATAAAGGCTTATGGGTGTGTCCATATCCGCCGGCAACCAGCGCGCCTTTTGCTCAAGCCTTATTTTTTTGTTCATTAATAGAACTCCTTTTTAAAATAAAAGGCTGTCCCGCGGGGAGACAGCCTCGACAAATTAATTTTTGCGAAAATAATTAAGCGAATCTTCCCCCCGAAGAATTAAGAACGCCGCGCCAACCGGCGAAAAGGGCGGAAAGATCGCGATAAGACATATAAATTTCTCCTGAAATTCTTGTTAGCTTGCGAAAGTTGTTATGTCAAGAAAAAAACGCGATTTTATTTCGCGCGCCGGCGACGGAGGATTTTTGACGAATGGGGAAACTCATTCGCGCGGTCCTGATAACGTTTTATTTAAAAAGCTCCTGATTGGTCGCGTCCCGTCTGTCTTCCACTTCGACGCCTTTTGGAGGAGAAAATTTGAATGTTGAGGGGGGCAGGGAGTCTTTGGGAGAGAGACTGGTCAGTTCGACATCGTTGGTATTGCCGTAAAAATCGACTATGCTCGCGCGCCTTATGAGGCCCGTATCCGGCTCGACCCAGATTCGCGCCTCCGTCAATTGCGTCGTCGGCTCGTTGGGGTAAAGAATAAGTCTGGCGCGTCCCTTTTCGGCGCCGTCGCTTTTAACGTCAAAATCGCGATTGAGCGCGGCCTGGCCGGTCAACACCTGAATGAGGTTGCGCGAATCCTGAACGAGAGCGGGGGAGTATTTATAGGCTATTTTTTCTTCCGGTATATAATCCCATATTTCATTGTCCGTAACCAGCAGGGTTTCTTCATGCGGCGCGTTGGATTGCCAGCGAATCTTTAGCGGTTTCTGGAAACGCAACCTGCCTTGTCTCTCTTCTTTCGCGCCGCTCTCCTTATGGGTGAGGATTTGTTTGAAATTCGCTTCGAAAGCGGGCATTCCTTCGTAACGGGTCCGGATTCTATCAATTAAATTGGTCGTCTCGTCCGCTCGGGCGGTTTGAGCCAGAGTCATGATCATGAGAATCGCGAGGGCGGCGATCTTCTTTAACATTTCCGCTCCATTAATTATTGATTACCTTGCGGGGTTTGCTGCCAGAGGCTGGACCGACTATGCCGTCGCGCTCGAATTGATCGACGAGACGACCCGCCCTGCCGAAACCAATCTGAAATTGCCGTTGCAAGCGGGAGATGGAGGCGACTCCCTGCTCGATGACGTAAGCTTTCGCGGCCTCGTAAATGGGATCGTCGCTGGCATCGCCGCCGTCGGAAACCGAGCCTTTTTCCGCCGACCATTGGGAAAGATTCATCTGATAATCGGGAGCGCGACGCTCGCGCCAGTAATCGGCGATTTTCGCCACCTCGTCGTCGCTCAGGAATGGCCCGTGCAGACGTTTCATTACGGATGTGGGCGGCTGAAAGAGCATATCGCCTTTGCCTAGCAGTTGCTCCGCGCCATTCTGACCGATAATGGTCTTTGAGTCGTGCACGCTGGTTACCTTGAATGAAACCCGCGCGCTCATGTTTGTCTTGATGATCGGCGTTACGATATCCACGCTCGGTCGTTGCGTGGCCAGGATCAGATGTATGCCGGCTGCTCTGGCAAGTTGCCCCAGACGCGCGATGCTTGTCTCCACTTCGCGGGCCGCTACCATGATAAGCTCGGCGAGCTCGTCGATAATAATCACCAGATATGGCAGGGGCGCGGCGTCCGCGTATTCCGGCAACGGCGCGCCGCGCATGGCTTCAATTTTCTTGTTATAGCCCGCTATATTGCGGACGCCCAGGGGTTTCATAATTTCATAACGGCGGGTCATCTCATGCACGGCCCAGTCCAGGGCGGCCTTCGCGTCGGACATTTCCGTGACGATGGGATGAACCAGATGCGGCAGATCGGCGTACACGCTCATTTCTATGCGTTTGGGATCAATAAGCATGAGCCGCATTTGTTCCGGTTGCAAACGGTAGAGAAAACTTGCGATTATGGAATTGAGACAGACGCTTTTGCCCGCGCCGGTCGAACCGGCGACCAGCATATGCGGCATCGAAGCCAGATCCGCCATATACGGATTCCCCGCGATGTCGCGTCCCAGAATCATTGTCAGCGGACCGCAACCTTTGCCGAAAGCGTCCGTCTCCACCAGTTCCCGGAAATTCACAGTTTGCCGCTCGTCGTTGGGCAATTCAATGGCCACCCTGTCCGTGCCGGGCAACGGCGCCTGGATCCGGACGGAGATCGCTTTGAGCGCGAGACAAAGATCGTCCGCCAGACCGGCGATTTTGTTGACGCGCACCCCGGGAGCTGGACGGACTTCGTACATTGTCACCACCGGTCCGGGAGTAATTTTGACCAGCTCGCCTTTAACGTCAAAATCGTTAAAACAGGCCATGAGAGCGCGGCCTTTTTCCTCGAGCGCGGCGGTCGAGCCGGCTTTTTTCGGAACCGGAGGATTGAGCAAATCCGGAGAAGGCAACGGAACCGGAGCCAAAGTTTTTGGCGCGTCCGCCGCGGCTGGCGCCTGTTTGGAAGGCGGGACAACTTTTACAGTCTCCGTTATCCGGCTCGAGGTTTCCGGCGAAGCGTCGCCAATCGTCTCCTCCAGCGCGGATTCCTGTTGCGGGGAGGATAAGACTATCTTTTCGCCATCCGGATATTCCGTCGTGTCCGGTCCGGCCGGAGCTGAAAACTCAAAGGAATCAAGCGGACCCGGCGAAAGATCCGGGACGGCTGTTTTGCCCGGGAAACGAGTTTTTAAGGTCTCGAACAGGGAGGAGGCGCGAGTTTTTATATTCGCCATTCGCGCCGTTAGCCATCCGGATTTGGGAATTTTAATTGCGGGCAGGCGGACGGTGATTTTCTGTTTCCAGGATTCCGGCAAAAAAGCCGGTTTTTTTGGCATGGGAATTTTCGCCAGCCATGGCCGGATCCGGTTTGACGCTTCGCGGGTTAGATTTAACCAGGAAAAATTGCAGGTCAGTTGCAGACCTGCCAGGAAAATAAAAAGCCAGAGCAAAAAAGATCCGGCGGGGCTTAAATAACGCGTGCTTTTCGCGAGCATGGTCGATCCAACCATCCCGC
>CAMWPE010000095.1 GCA_947176055.1 uncultured Desulfovibrio sp. | reverse complement strand
GTTCCGATATGGCCTGATATTGGTTTGCAATACGAGACGGGTTAGCGAGGGGGTTAGTTCGGGGTGCGTCTGGATGCATTTTGGCGTATCTGAATGCACTTCAACCTATTGAAATCATTGATTCCCAATATTTTGAATGTGCCCTTTCACGCCGCTGACAGGGGTTCAAATACCCTTTCGTTTCCCACAATGTAGTTAAATCTTATACTATCATTAATTCGCCCCCGGCCATCGTCGCTTCGCGGTTGACGCAAGCGGGAATATCGACGTCGTAATGCGAAACCATGACTATTTGGGGCGAAACGCTCCAATAGTCGCCGCTCGCCAGTTTATCCAGGAGGTTCAGGAAGAAGCGTCGCGAGGAAACGTCAAGACCGGAACAGGCTTCGTCCAGAAGCAGAAGTTCCGGTTTGCCGGCCATGGCTCGCGCCAGACATAATCTGGCGAGCTGACCGGAAGACAACTCGCGAATCGAGGCGCCCGCGAGATTTTCCAGTTTGATTAATCTCAACAAATCCATGGCTTCCGCTTTTTCTTCGCTGGAATATTCCCGATACTTACCTACGCTGTTATCAAAACCCGCGCTGATAAAATCAAGGCAAGAGAGAGGATAGCCGTAATCCGCCTGGGATTTAAAAGAAACCAGGCGAATATTTTTCCGGATAGATTCCAAATCCCGCAAAAGTTCGCCAGAGCGATTCCTTCGCTCTATCAGGCCGCCAAAAGCTACATTCTCGTCTCCCGCCAGCAGGCGCAGAAGAGTTGATTTTCCCGCGCCATTGTCGCCGTTTACGCGCCAGTTTTCTCCCTGGCGAATAATCCAGTTAATATTTTTTAGCACGAGCGAGCCATTAATATATACGTTAACATTTTCAAGCCGCAAAATTGACCCGTTTTGCGAAACGGGCGGAGCCGATGTCGAACGCTGGCGACGCGGACGGGCGTCGGCGCGCGGCGCGGAATAAGCGACGGGCGATAATTCCAAAGTATTTTTAATGAAATCAGGCAGATCTTCGCGCCTGTGCGAAGTCATGACGACGGAGCCGGTTTGGGAAAATTTTTCGAGAGCGGCCAGGATTGAAATTCGGGTATTTTTATCCAGACCTTCGGAATATTCATCGAGCAGGAGCAAAAGCGGATTTCGCGAAAGGGCGCGCAATAAAAAAATTAATCTCGCCTGGCCCTGCGAAAGACTAGCAAGCTTTTTGTTTAATAAATTGTCCGCGGAATAAGCGCGCGCTATTTCCGCAGCTTTCTCCGGCGAGCTTTCATACCCGGAAAACTCGTCATGTATCCCGCGCGAGAGGACATCCATGGTAGTGACAGTAGAGTTCGCGTATTTTAGAGCTTGAAAAGGCGAGATAAGCGCCGCTATTTTTCGGGCGACGATTCGGGAATCGCTAAAAGTATTACCATCCAGCCACAAAACGCGACCGGATTGCGGAACAAGATCGCCGCGCAAGATTTTCAGGAGACTCGTTTTTCCTGATCCATTATCGCCGGAAATAAGGAAAGTCTCGCCCCGCTTGATATCCAGATTGAGATTGCTCCATAGGGGAGGAGAGGCCGGATACGCCGCGGACGCGTCAATTACGCGGGCTACGCATTCAGAAGGGAAGGGCGGATGTCCGGCCATGATCGAATATTGTCTGCTCGCTCCAGCCGAAAGACCTCGCGTATTCCGCGAGTTCGACAAAATTCGCCGCAAGGTCTTTCACGTTATGCGCGTCGGAAGCCAAGCTTACGGACAAGCCTAAATCCCGCGCCATTTCCATAATCGCGGGACATGGATAAAATTCCCGGCAAGCCTTGCGCAGGCCGGCGGAAGAAATTTCCATCGCCATGCCTTGCTCTTTCAGCGCGCGCAAACCCTTATAAATTAATTCGCGGCTTTCCGACTTGTCCAGCCACGCCCGGAATTTGTCGACGGAAAATATTTTTATGAGGTCGGGATGAGCGGCGATATTGAAAAGTCCCGAATTGATCATCTCGAGCCACGATTCGAAATATTGGCGATACCAGCTCGCGCATTGCTCCAGCGACGCGTCGCGCCAAGGTTCGTCGCCGTCGTCGAAGCCCCAACGGTCAATGAAATGAACGCTGCCTATGAGATAATCGAAATCGTAGGCGACGCATGATCTCCCGGTAAATTCTCTCTGGCCAGCAAGCCAGTCCATCTCCATGCCAAAAAGAACGCGGCAGGGATCGTCCTTGTTTTTCAAGGCTTGAACTTCCCTTACATAATCCCCAAGCCGGGCGCGAAGTTGATCCCTGTATTCGCGCTTATAATTGAATCCTTCGGGCCTTGGCGAATGTTCGCTAAAACCAATGAGGGATAAACCCAGCTCTTTTGCCCTGGCATGCATCTCGAAAGGAGTGTTCGCGCCATGGGAATACAAGGTATGCAAATGAAGATCGGCCTGAATCATAATATCGCGTTATTTTAAGTCCAAAACGATTCGCGCGGAAGCGGAGCCTTTATAGCGAAATTCGCTTGCGGCTTAATGACGAAGCGGGTTCGTCCGGGAAGAATTTGGCGGACGCCATCGCCAAGCGAATCTGCCAAAGCGGGCCGGATCTTTTCATTTCCAACCCGCCAGGGAGGAAGCTCGCGGCTATTGAAAGAAAAGATTGGAGATCAAAATGAGAAAACTATGACTCGATCTTTTCGCCTTTTAACCGTCTGACAATTTCCCGACCGGCGACGCGACCCGCTCCCATGGCCAGGATGACCGTCGCCGCGCCCGTGACAATATCGCCGCCGGCGAAGACATTGGGTATCGAAGTTTCGCCGGTATTCTCATCCGCTTCGATATAGCCCCATTTATTTAGTTTCAAATCGGGCGTGGCATCCAGAAGGATGGGATTGGAACGCGTGCCAAGGGCGACGATCGCGAGATCCGTAGGCAAATCGTAAACCTCGCCTGCTATAGGCACGGGACGGCGGCGTCCGGACGCGTCCGGCTCGCCCAGCTCCATTTTTTGCAGGGTAACCGAAACAAGATTGAGATTTTCGTCGCCATTAAAGCGGACAGGAGCGGACAGCATGGCGAACTGGACTCCTTCTTCCTCCGCGTGCTCGATTTCCTCTTTTCTGGCCGGCATTTCGGCGCGCGTCCTGCGATAGACGATATGCACGGATTCCGCACCCATGCGCAGGGCAGTGCGAGCCGCGTCCATGGCGACGTTGCCCGCGCCAAAAACCGTAACATGCTTGCCAGGGAAGCATGGAGTGTCTTGCTCTGGGAAATTATAGGCGCGACCAAGATTGACCCGCGTCAGATATTCGTTGGCGGAAAAAACTCCCACCAGATTTTCGCCGGGCACGCCCAGGAAAATAGGCAAACCCGCGCCTACGCCAATAAAGACGGCGTCGTAGTCTTTCAGCAGATCCTTGATTTCTATGGTGCGACCGCCCACATGATTAAGTTTGAAATCGACGCCCAGATCATGAAGTCCATTAATTTCCGCCGCTACTATTTCCTTGGGCAGACGAAAAGAAGGGATGCCGTAAATGAGCACTCCTCCGGCTTCGTGCAGAGCTTCGAAGATATCGACTTTCAACCCGGCCGCGGCGCAAACTCCCGCGCAGGTGAGAGAGCTGGGACCGGCGCCGACGCAAGCGACCTTGGGCGCGTCTTTGGGCAGATCTGGCCGGATATTTTCCGGCATCGTCCGGTGATCTTTCAAATTCGTGTCCGCAGCGAATCTCTCCAGACGTCCGATGGCGATGGGACGATCTTTCTTATTAAGCACGCATTTGCCTTCGCATTGATGTTCCTGCGGACAGACGCGACCGCATACGGCGGGCAGACTATTGGTAGTCTTGATAATACGATAGGCTTCCTCCACGTTTCCGGCAGCGAGCTGATGAATAAAATCCTTGATAGGCACTTCGACGGGACAGCCGGTTACGCAGGGAGGATTCTTGCACTGCAGGCAACGCGTCGCCTCTTTCATGGCCATTTCGCCTGTATAGCCAAGGGCCACTTCATCGAAGTTATGAGCCCGCTCTTTTGGAGGCTGGCAAGGCATGGGCACTCGTTCGGCGAGTTTCTTCGCGGGTTTTTTATTATCCATGGGAGACACCCTCCAGATATTTGTCGTAAGAAGTCTTTTCCTGTTTTTTGAACGCGCCCAGCCTGCGACGGAGCTCGGCGAAATCCACTTTATGGCCGTCAAATTCCGGCCCGTCGACGCATGCGAATTTTGTCTTGCCATCCACGCTGACGCGGCAGGCTCCGCACATGCCAATGCCGTCGACCATGATGGGATTCAGACTAACCGTCACGGGCGTGTTAAATTCCTTGCATACGGCGGTCACGGCTTCCATCATTGGAACAGGACCCACGGCGACTACTTCGGTAACATTTTTGTCTTTTTCCAGTCTGTCTTTAAGCAATTTTGTAACCAGACCTTTTTCGCCGTAACTGCCGTCGTCCGTGCTGATTAGCAACTCGTTTGCGAAAGAGCGCAATTCGTCTTCAAATAATAGTAAATCCTTGCTGCGCGCGCCAATGAGGCCGACGACATGGTTGCCGATTCGCGAATGACCTTTCGCAATATGATGCATGGCCGCGATGCCGGTTCCGCCGCCCACGCAGATCACCGTTCCCGTTTTTTCTATTTTTGTAGGTCTGCCCAGCGGACCGCAAACATCGAGGATTTCGTCGCCCTGATTCAGGGCTTCCAGCAGGGCCGTGCTTTTTCCCAGGACAAGATAGACAATAGTTATTTGTCCTTTTTCGGGATCGGCGTCCGCGATAGTCAGGGGAATGCGCTCGCCCGCGGCGTCCATCCGGAGCATGACAAAATGTCCCGGCTTCGCTTTCGCCGCGATTTCCGGCGCGTCCAGAACCATCTTGCTGGTTTTGCCGGGAATCAGACTAATTTTTTCAAGAATCGGGGTTCCCATATATACTCCTTGTCAGCTCCGCCATCCGCGACGGCGGATAGATTTCAAACAGTTTGATCGCTCGAACAGGAAATAAAGCTGAAAAATTTTATGCGAATAGCGAGCGGTTTGCAATATGGGCGAATTAGAGTCGGATATCCGCGCCGAAGGATCTTCGAGCGCGCGGCGCCGGGCGGATACGCATTATAAAACGCGCCGCGGACTGGGCAAACCGGCGAAAATATATATCGTTAGAGTCTCCGATCGCTCGAAGTTTAAAACGACAGAGCCGCCGGAGGCGGCCCGCGCGAATATGACGCGCTATTGTCTCGGCGGGATTATCGCTTCTTTTTATGCAGCATGATATCGAGGATAACCTTGTCTGTCTCCCGCATGCCGCTGGAGCCAAGGCGCCCAAGATTCGCGATGCACGCTTCGATGTCTTCGGAGACTATGCCTTCTTCACCCGTAACCGCGCTTCCGCCCAGGGCGAGCATGGCCGCCTGGATGCCAGCGTTAACGGCGGAGGCCACCTTCAGGGCGCAGGAGCTTTTCGCGCCGTCGCAGATCATGCCGGCGACATTGCCTACCATGTTGCGCACGGTCATTTCCAGCTCTTTTTCGCCCCCTCCCAGTAACCGCGCGATTCCGCATGCCGCGGCTGTGGCCGCCACCATGGCCCCGCAATGGGCGGACAAGCGACCCAGATGCCGCTTGATATGGATCGAGGTTAGATGACTTAAAATAAGAGCGCGGGCCAGCTCCTCGTCGCTTTTTTCCAGACGAATGGCGTAGGCTACCACCGGCATGGTGCAGGTAATGCCCTGATTGCCGCTGCCCGAATTGCTCATGACTGGCATCATCACGCCGGCCATGCGCGCGTCAGCCGCCGCGGCGGTCAGCTTGACGGCGAAAGTAGGCAAATCGTCGGCAAGAATTTTCCGCTCCATTTGCGCGGCCATATTTTTGCCTACGGCGAGACCGTACCGGCTTTTAAGCCCCTCCTCGGCTACTTGTCTGTTCATGCGCGCGGCATCGAGAATAAACTCTATATCTTCCAGCGGCGCGGATTGGGCGAATTCGTAAATACGCCGGAAGGTGAGGGGCCACTCCTCATCGACGACCTTTCCGGTATTGTCCGCTTCCTTCTCGTAAACAAGCTCTCCGTCTTTCCAGGCCCGGGTAAGATTGGCGTGCGAATCGCGCAACTCCGCCGCGGCGCTTTTGCCATTGGCGCGCGCGGTAACTTTGCAATAAAGAAGCAGATCGTTATCGGCGACGCTTAATGCGATTTTCCCCGCATCGAGAGCTTCCCTCGCTTTCTCAACTTGAGCTTGCGAAAGGTCGCGCAGGCATTCCAGGCCCAGGGAGCTTTTTCCGCCCAGAGCGCCAACCGCGGCCGCGATTTGTAATCCAGGTTGACCGGTTCCTGGCACCATGACGCCCATACCGTTTTTTAATAGGTTGCCGCTGACCTCCGCTTCGATGACTTCGGGCTCTTCGCCCAGGATTTCAGCCGCGCGGGCCGCTGTAAGCGCGACGGCTATAGGCTCCGTGCAACCAATCGCCGGAACTACTTCCCGACGAAGGAGATCAATAATCGCTGTTTCGCTCATGAATCGCTTCCGCTATGCTGCAGTGGTCCCAGTTGCCCATGCCGGTTAAAAGTTCCGTCCAGGATCAAGGTCAGCGCGCCGTCGCCGGTCACGTTGCAAGCCGTGCCGAAGCTGTCCTGCAAGGCGAAGATGGCGATGAGCAAGCCTATGCCTGTCTGATCAAAGCCAATCACGCTGGTGACTATGCCAAGGGAGGCGACGACAGTGCCGCCGGGCACCCCGGGAGCGCCGACGGCGAAAATACCGAGCAAAACGCAGAAAAGAATCATCGTGCCAATGGAAGGCAAGGTCCCGTAAAGCATAAGGCTGATTGTCATTATGAAAAAGGTTTCCGTTAGCACCGATCCGCAGAGATGCACGGTGGCGCCGAGCGGCACCATGAATTCGACCATGGTCGCACTTAAAACCGGCGAACGTCTGGCGCAACCAAGGGCCACAGGTAGGGTAGCGGCGCTGGACATCGTGCCGACCGCGGTGAGATAAGCCGGCACATAATAACGGAACACCTGGGAAGGATTGCGACCGGAGACAAGGCCGCCGATGGAATAAAGCAAGGCGAGCCAGACAAATTGCCCGCAAATAACCAGGACGACCATTGTGACAAAAATAGGCAGATGGCGCGTCAGACTTCCTTCGTAAGCCAAACCCATGAAACAGCAAGCGACAAAAAATGGCAGGATGGGAATAAGGATGCTGTTTACCAGCCAGCTGACGACTTTTTCAAATTCCGAAAATAGATTCGATAATGTTTGAGCCTTCGTCCAGGCAATGCCAAGGCCCATAAAAAGCGCCGTTATCAACGCGCTCATAACGCTGAACAGGGGAGGAATATCCAGCCGGAAGACCATTTCCGGAAGTTTGCGCAAACTTTCCGTTTCCGTAGCGATGGAGAGATGCGGAATAATGAGGTAACCGGAACACATGGAAAAGAGCGCGGCGCCGACGGAAGAGCAGTAGGCGAGGGCTACAGCGGCGATCAGGATTTTACTGGCATTCTGACCGAGCCGGACGATGGCCGGCGTGATAAAACCCACGATGACAAGGGGCACCAGGAAAAATATGATCTGGCCCAGGATATGACGTATGGACGCCACTACGACCATAATTGAGTCGTTTACTACAAATCCCAGCAATGCGCCTATCACAAGACCGGCAAGCAATTTCAGGATCATGGAATAATCGCCCGACTTTGCCATTTTATCCTCCCCTCCGGATAGATAAGAAGCGCGATATGAAAAATACGCGATAAGCCTAACTCATTAGTCAATTCCGTTCAAGCGGACGACGCGGATTTATCGTCGCGGCGCCTATGCGGACGTCCGGGCCGTCCGGCCCAAAGGCGTCCAACCTCGCGCGGCTTAATATTTTGGTATTCGCGGACGAAAAACTTCGCGGGAGTTTATTCCAGAATATAGCGCATGGGATTGACAGGGACGCCGTTAAGTCTGACTTCGTAGTGCAGATGGGGACCGGTGGCGCGTCCGGTCATACCCACATATCCAAGAATTTCGCCGCGTCTTACCCATTGACCCGGTTTGACCGCGACCCTTTGCATGTGGGCGAATTTAGTGTTTATTCCGCCGCCGTGATCCAGATCGACGGATATGCCGTAGGCTCCGTCCGCGCCCGCTTTTTCCACTGTTCCGTCCGCGGGCGCGATTATGGGAGAGCCGGGACGGGCGGCTATATCCAGACCTTTATGGAATTGACCTCCTCCGCCAAAGGGAGACAGTCGCGCGCCAAAACTGGATGAAACAAAACCGTTGACCGGCCATACGGAGGGCGTGGAGAAGAGAACGTTGCGGGTGGATCTCATGACGCGCAAAAGATCCTGTTGCCGGACTTCCTCGAGCCGCGCCTCGCGCGATAGATTATCGACAAAATCCTGCATTTTCCGGGCGGCCAATTCCTGTCTGTGCAAAGGCAGATAGGACCGGGCGAATTCCCCGGACGCCTCGGTCTCTCCGGTGTCCTTCTCCATATTCATCATCAGGCGCAGTTTCGAATCGAAGTTTTTGACGCGCTCAACATCCTGGCTCAACAGGTTTATTCTCTCCGCCAGGCTTCGCGTCTGCCTTTTTTGATCCTCGATTATCCTTTCGGAATTTTCCAGTTTTGTCTCCAGGCTCCGATCTTCCAGCCATTTGTTCCAGAGCCAGAGATTGCAGGCGATCAAGGCGCACAC
>CAMWPE010000094.1 GCA_947176055.1 uncultured Desulfovibrio sp. | reverse complement strand
GATGTATATAATCGCGCCATTTTTTCGCGAACTCTTGTCCTTTTTCGCCAGCGTAGCCCAGAATCGCCAGGTAACGCTTGCAAAAACGCATGACGTCGCTCTTGATATCCCAGTTCCACTGACCGCTTCCGAGCGCGTTCAAGGCATGATACAACCGGTCGTCGCGCAACAGTTTCGCGTTGGCTCCCTGCTCCGTTTCGTTATGAGCGATAATGCCGCCAAGCAACACGGCTTTGCCGTCTTCTTTGCGCAAGAGCGCGGATGCTCGAACCATTATATTAATATAGTGATCATCGGATCCTTTGACCCTGATCATGTCCGTTATATGGTCCCCTGGATAGGCCGCGGAACAAAACAGGGCGTAATGCCTTCTCAAACCTGGCAGATCGTCGGGATGGACGCTTTCGAGCGCCGCTTCAATATTGGACGCCCGCTCGGATCCTGATTGTAATCCAAGTATGCTTTCGCACATACTGTCGCGATATAGTTTTCTGTTCGCGATATCGTATAACCATAATCCCGAAACGGACATGCTGTCGGCGGCGTTTTTGAACACAGCGTTTATGGAGACAAGCGGCGCGACTGTTAATCTCCCAATGATCCGCGTCGCCCTCCCATCATTGTCCCTGGTCAGCGCCATGAGATACTCCCGAACCCACTGGCCGTTGAGCAGATAACTGCAGTCAAGCACGGAACCGGTCGCTCCGGAGAGCACGCCAACCCTGCTGGCGATGAGCTGGCTGGAAATGTCCGGGGGCAAAAGCGCGTAAAAATCCCGCATTTTACGGGGAGCGTTCTCAAAACGCAAACTCTCAATAAGCCCTTTGCTCAAGAATACGTCATCCGTCACCGTATCCCATTCCCATAAAGGATCGGAGGAGTCCAGCGGGATCATCGGGCTCGAGGAATGGCCGTTTATATCGTTGGGCTCGTCATTCATAATAAACCGTTAACTAAAAACTTCCGGGTAAATTAAACGGGGTTCCATGGCGCGCGAGAAATTCCCCCAGCGCGTCCTTGAGCCAAAGAGCGACTGGTCCGGGTTTGCCCGTATTCTCGCCGGATCCGGCCGGCTCGCCGTCGAATTCCGTTATCGCGACGCACAGAGGCGCGCTGGAAAACATGAGAATTTCTTTCGCGTTCTTTATTTCAGATTTATGAATTGGCCCCAGACGGACGGGCATCCGTTCTTCCGCGAGCTTAAGAGCGGCGAGCAACGTTGTCCCGGGAAGGATCCTGTCCAGATCCGGACTGCGCAAGACTCCATCTCTATCGATAATAGCTATGTTGGCTATGGCCGCTTCGCCCATAAAACCGTTCTCGTCAAAAGACACGGCTATATCCTTGCCTCTCGCGGCGGCCTCTTGAGCCATTAATACATTGGGCATATAGTTCGTATTCTTTATTCTGGCCAGATAATCCTGTTTTGGAGGGATCGCGCTGGAAAAGGCCGTCAACCCCCTGCGATACAGATCGGGATCCGGCGGTCGGGCATCGAGCGCCACAATATACATGCTGGCGACCGGGCATTCCGCCGGAGAAACGCCAAAACCCCCTGGCCCCCGTGACAGGAATACGCGCAAATCCCCCGAGTCCCGACCTCCAGCGGCCGCTACTTCGCGAACCAGACGCGCGCACTCTTCCCGCGTATGCGGCGAGGCGATACCCAGTTTTTCCGCGCCCAGGAATAACCGGTCCAGATGGGCGTCCAGACCGAATATTTTTCCATCCCTGTAACATACGCTCTCGAAAAGTCCGTCGCCGCGGTGACACATATGGTCGTCAAGCGGCGCGAGCATAAGCGAGGGATCGCGGCTAATCGCGCGCGTTCGGCTATCGTAGAAGGCGAGAATCCTTTCATTCCCTGGTCTTGGCGCGGCGAGCAAAGCCTCCAGATACGTCTTGCTATCAAGGATGGGCGTTTCAGCTTGCGAAAGCATCGCGATCCTTTACACTGACCAGATTCCGTTTTACCAGTTCCTCGGCGATCTGGACCGCGTTCAACGCCGCCCCTTTTCGAAGGTTATCGGCGACTATCCACAAATTAAGCCCGTTTTCTATTGTTTCATCGTTTCTTATCCTGCCTACGAAAGTAAAATCGTCCCCCGCCGCGTCAATGGGCGTCGGGTAAATCTTTTCCCCGGGATTGTCCGAAACCCGTACTCCCGGCGCCTGGGCAAGAATGGCCCTGGCTTCCCTGGCGTCAAGCTTTGATTGCGTCTCTATATTTACGGACTCGGCGTGACCGTAGAAGACTGGAACACGAACGCAGGTCGCCGTTACCCTTACCTCCGGCGCGTCAAGAATTTTTACGGTCTCGTTGACCATCTTCATTTCTTCTTTCGTATAGTCATTCTCAAGAAACACATCGATATGCGGTATGACGTTAAAGGCTATCCGGACAGGAAACGTTTTGCTCTCGGGTTCGCGCATATTAAAAAGATCGCGCGTCTGTCGCTCCAGTTCCTCCACGCCCTTCTGGCCGGCGCCTGACACCGCTTGATAGGTTGAAACTACCACCCTATTGATGCCAGCGGCGTCCAGTATGGGTTTAAGGACTGCCACCATCTGGATTGTCGAACAGTTGGGATTGGCGATAATTCCGCGTTGCTCATCCAGAGCGTCCGGATTAACTTCCGGCACAACGAGGGGGCAACGGGGATCCATGCGCCACGCGGCCGAATTATCAATGACTACGCATCCCGCGGCGACGGCCAAAGGCGCGAATTTAAGACTTGTGGCGCCGCCCGCGGAAAAGAGCGCGAGATCGACGCCTTTGAACGAATCTTCCTTCAATTCTTCGACCGCGATCTCTTTGTCTCCATAGGGAACGCGAGAGCCCGCCGATCTGGCGGAAGCGAAGGCTTTTATTTTCGCGGCCGGAAAATTCCTGTCGCTCAAGGTCTTTAACATTTCCCTCCCCACCGCGCCTGTCGCGCCGACCACGGCCACAGTCAGATCCTTCGCCATCCCTTTGCTCCTTGCGAAATTTAGTAGGAATTATCAAGAATAGCATAATATCCCCTCCTTTGCAAATCAAACCCCCCTTTCCTCCCGCATATTCCGGAAAGCCTATTTACAAAATTTTGGGGCCGGATTATCTTCTTGTCTTTCAATTAAAAACTTTATTTTTTAAATATTCGCGAGGGGAGAAGAAATGGAGCAGAAAGATATCGAGTTTTTCAGGAAACTCCTGTCGACCATGCTCGAAGAGGCGCAACAAAACGGAGATTCGACAATCGAGGAGCTGACCGGAAACAACGAAGTTTTCGCTGATCCAGCCGATAGGGCAACGGCGGAGTCCGACCGCGCGTTCACACTGCGCTTGCGCGATCGGGAAAGGCGTCTTATCCGGAAAATCCGCGCCGCTTTGCAACGCATCGATGACGGGGTTTACGGCGTGTGCGAGGAATGCGGCGAGGATATAAGTCTCGCGCGGCTAAAAGCACGCCCCGTTACCAGGTTATGTATTAATTGCAAGGCAAGGCAGGAAGAGGACGAATATTTGCGAGGGGACCAATAAACCGGAGTTTTATGAACGTTGTCGCTATGCGCGCGACCGCGCGTTTCGCCCTTTTCGCGGTCCTGTTAGGGTTAATTTATTTCGCGACTCCCGCTCGCGCGGAGAAGGTGTTGCCGTCCGTCCTGCTCGAGCCAAACGCGGAGGCTGATAAAAATTCCGGAAAAAAAGAGCCGGAAGCGCCAAAGGAGGAAAAAACTCCACAGGACGAGGGTCTTGCCAAGGTCAACGAGACCTGGGAAAACATCTGGAGCAATCAACGCGAAATGCTAAACGAAATTCGCGAAACAGCTCGCTCCCTTGGAGAGAATTTCGCGGTTCATTCGCAAAAAATCGAAGAGCAAATCCAGCCTTTCGAAGACGAAGCCAGGCGCCTGCTCGTATTCGCGAAAACATTTAAAGGTTATCCCAACGCCATGGAAGCCGTCGCCAGAAGAATCGGCGCGACAATTTCCCAAATCAGCCAGGTGCTCGAACCTGTCTCCCTGGACCGGGACGAGGCCGAAGGCCTCCTTGAGCGGATAAATTCCATGGCCGTAAGCCTGCCTCAAGACGCCGACGCAGCCCGCCTATCTCCTGAAATGCAAGGCTATGTCAACGATATAGTAAAAGCTCGCATCAGACTCACCGGCGTCATCGCTCAATACGACTCCCTGCTCCCATCCTTGACACTGACAAAACAGCTGGTCGACGCCCAGAAGTCGATAAACGAAGAGTTGCCGACGCTCTGGAAAAATTACTACCTGCAAAAGCCCATAGCATGGTTAAGCCCCTCCGTTTGGCAGGATGTGAGCAGAAACATAGTCTATAACTGGCGCGCCATTATCATGCGCCTGCCGGTGGAATTGCCGGTGACGCCGCCGCAGTGGAGCACGGCGGTTTTGCGGTTTTTCATAGGCTTTATTTTCGCGGGAGCGTTGAGCTTGCTTCTAAAAAAGCGCTGGCTTGAAGACGATTCGCCCAAAGCCGCGAAACATATTTTCAACTATTCCCTGCCCTCCCTTGTTTTGGGTTTCGCCCTGGTGGGGAGCTCCATGTCGGCTACAGGGGATTTTTACCGCGCCTTTCTGGCGATCGGCTGTTTTTGTCTTATCCTCGGGCAGATATTGCTCGCCTGGGATATACGCCTTTTGCAATTTCCGGAGCAACCTTTCCGGCGCTCTCCTTTTTTGTTCTTCCTGCCCATAGTTATCGGCGGTTATCTTCTGCTCTTTTTACCGCTTACGGAGCCAATATCCCTGGTTCTCTGGTCCATATTAATGGTTTTGGCCATTTACAGGCAAAAGAAGAGAAAGACTCCGACCCTTGTCTCGATGCATATCGAAGCCGCCTTCCTGGAGTGTTATCCGATAATCCTCTGGCTCTGCCTGTTCCTCTCCGTATCCGGGCTCCATCTTTATAGCATACTTCTCTACATTATCTTTTTCTCCCTGGGCGTAGCCCTGGAAATCAGCTTCGGCGGTATCGCCCTGGCAAGCAGGATAAACGAGCGCCTTCCGCAAGAAGGCATCCGCGCCGTCATAGCGAGATTATTGGTGGCGCTGGCCGCCCCTTTAATCCTGGTGCTGGCCGTAATCGGTCTTTTCCTTTGGATAGCGATGCTTCCCGGCGGAACTTATCTTCTCAACGAATACGCGCTTAAAGGCATCACCGTGGGCGCCACGCAATTTAATATTGTGCAGGCTTTGATGATCATAAGCGTGTTTTATCTAACCCGCACCGTCGTAGCCATGGGCACGCGCTTCCTCGCGAAACTGCCGGAGCAGGGGGGCAATTTTGACGCCACTCTCATTACGCCAATGCAAACCGCTCTCACCTATATAGCCTGGGCTTTCTTCGGACTTTTCGCCATGCGCTCCCTGGGCATGCAATTGAGCAATCTGGCCATGATCGCCGGCGGTCTGTCCGTGGGCATCGGCTTCGGTATGCAGAATATAGTCAATAATTTCATATCAGGATTAATTCTTATATTCGGTCGCACCCTGCAAGTGGGCGATGTGGTGGAAGTAGGAGGAACAACAGGCCGGGTTCGCAAAATCAGCGTGCGAGCCACAATGGTCGAAACCTACGACAACGCGATTATCTTTGTTCCCAATTCCGAATTTATTACTGGCAAACTGCTTAACTGGACAAGTTTCAGCAGAAGCGTTCGCCGCGAAGTCGAGGTGGGCGTAGCTTACGGCTCCGATACGGAAAAAGTCATAAAACTGCTTATCGGCGTAGCGAACGCGCATAAAAACGTGCTCAAATATCCGGTCCCCAGCGTGGTTTTCGCCAATTTTGGCGACAGCGCTCTCGATTTCAAGTTGCGCTTCTGGGTCAAGGACTACGATATGGGCGTGTCCACTTCCTCCGACATACGAATGGGCATAAACGACGTGTTCGCCAAAGAAAATATCGAAATTTCCTTCCCGCAACTTGACGTGCATATCAAGGATTCGCCCAAATGCCAGACTCCAGGCTACGCGATTCTTTCCTCCCCCAAAATCTCTCCGGCTCGCTCAAAAATTAGACCAGTCCGGCCCCGGTTAACAAGGAATCCCCGAACCGCCGACAAATCGACGTCCGCGGCCAAGGATTCCAAAAATATTCCGGACGCCTCCGGCGCGGACGAATCCGGCTCCCCTCAAACTGTAAAAACGGAATCCCAGACTTCCTGAACGAGGCTAGCTATGAAATACGCGATTATTTTAGCTCTGTTTATTCTGCTCTCCGGTTGCGGTAGATTTTACGATCCGCCGAATTATGCCGAAACCGCCTCCGGCTCTGTCTTTATCGAATAAACGACGCCGTATTGAATATGTTAAAAGCGAAACGATCTTCCCGCTTGGAAAGATCGTTTCGTTATTATTTACCTTGTTGCCTATTATTTTTTAAGAAAGTTGCGTCGCGCTAGGGCAAATAGCTCTGGTAAAGAGCCGCGGCGCGTTCCCTGGCTTTTTTTACGCGTTCCGCCAGACCGTCGCGATAGGCGGAGAGATCCTGGATCGGACGGGTAGCCACGCCGGACTCCATGGCGGCTTTGGCCACAGCCGGGGTCTCCCATTCCAGAATGCGCGGATCCAGCGGCTTTGGAATAATATAATCCGGTCCGAAAGTAAATTTCGCGCCGCCGTACGCCTGGGACACGCTGTCCGGAACTGGTTCCTTGGCAAGATTTGCCAGGGCATGCGCGGCGGCTATTTTCATGGCTTCGTTTATTTCGGTGGCGCCGCAATCCAGAGCGCCCCTGAACAAATATGGGAAACCGGAAACGTTATTGATCTGGTTGGGGTAATCGGTGCGTCCGGTGCCCATTATGCAATCGGGAACAGCTTCCTTCGCGTCCTCGAAGCTTATCTCCGGATCAGGGTTGGCGCAGGCGAACACAACCGGATGCGGAGCCATGCTCTTTACCATATCTTTGGTAACCAGACCTTTTACGGATAGCCCAAGGAACATATCCGCGCCCTTCATGGCGTCGGCCAGCGAACATTCCTTGTCCTGGGCGTATTTGGCCTTGAATTCGTTAAGATCCTTGCGGGTCTTGCAAATCAGACCTTTGGAATCAAACATATAGATGTTTTTGGGATTCACGCCAAGGGCCACATAGAAATTGGCGCAAGCTATGCCCGCCGCTCCCGCGCCGGAGATGACAATTTTGCATTGAGAAGGCGTCCGTCCGGCTATTTCGCAAGCGTTAATGAATCCCGCGCCGGTGATCACCGCCGTTCCGTGCTGATCGTCATGGAAAACCGGGATATTCATTTCTTTTTTCAGCTTCTCTTCAATATAGAAGCATTCGGGAGCCTTAATATCCTCGAGGTTTATTCCTCCGAAAGTGGGCTCCAGCGCCTTGACAATTTCGCAAATTTTATCCGGATCTTTTTCGGCAAGCTCGATATCAAAAACGTCGACATCCGCGAAATTCTTGAACAACACACCCTTGCCTTCCATTACCGGCTTGCCGGCTTTCGGGCCGATATTGCCCAGACCCAGAACCGCGGTGCCATTGGAGACAACCGCGACCAGATTGGCTCTGCCCGTGTAATCCGCGACCAGTTTTTCGTCGGCGTGAATAGCCATGCACGCTTCGGCCACGCCCGGCGAATAAGCCATGGACAAATCTTTTTGAGTGGCGCAGGGTTTTGTGGGCAAAACTTCCAGTTTGCCCGGCCTGGGGAACCGATGATAGCCGAGAGCTTCTTCCTTCGTGTAAAGAGCCATCTTCCTCACTCCTTTGTAATGAGTAAATATTATAGAGACATTAGACCGATGACCAATAATTGCCCCATCAGGATACGGAGGATCATCGTCAGGGGATAAACCGTCGAATAAGCCGATGCGGAAAATTCGCCGCCGTAATATTGCATCGCGAAAGCCAGGGCTGGCGGATCAGTCATGCTTCCGGCCAGCATCCCGCAAATTGACGAAAAATTGATTTTCCAAACGGCCCTCGCGAAAAGAGCGGCCATAAATAAGGGCGCGAAAGTTATTATCGCGCCGATTCCCATCCAGCGCAATCCCGGACCATGAAGCACTGTCTCCACAAAACCCGTTCCGGCGTGCAGTCCCACGCAAGCCAGAAAGAGCAAAATGCCGATTTCCCGCATTAATTGATTGGCTCCCGGCGTCATATAAAAAACCATACCGCAAAACTTTTGAATCCGGCCCGCGAAAATCGCGGTCAATAGGGTTCCCCCAGCGACGCCAAGTTTGACGCCGGTGGGCAACCCGGGAATCATGACGGGGATACTGCCCGCGAGGACGCCAAATAAAATGGCCGCGAAGATTGAAAGCATCCGCGGATGGGCCAGGGATGCCGGTTTGTCGCCAACTATTTTACGAAATTTGTCAATAGCTTCGGCGTCTGCTTTAGCTATTATTATTTTATCATCCAGCCTCAGCCGCCAAATGCCATTATATTCGGCCTCCTCGTTTCCCCGCGCTACGGCGAGAATTTTGAGGCCCATTGGAGCGATGTCGGCCAGTTCCTTGCCTATGACCGCCTCGTTTGTCACCAGAAAGGTTATGATTCCCCCAGCGTTGGCGGGTTTAAAATGAGGAGTCGCATGCAGTTTTTTCGCTTCTTCCAGCTCTTGAGCGACATTTATTTTGAATATGCCTTTTAATAACATCATTGTCAGGATAATGCCAAATATGCCAAAGGGGTACGCTACTGCGTAAGCCATGGCGATAATTC
>CAMWPE010000093.1 GCA_947176055.1 uncultured Desulfovibrio sp. | reverse complement strand
CTCAGCGGGCGGCACGAGTTCATCATCCAGGATGAAAGCTGGATCGGCCCGGAAGTGGACGATCCTGCGCTCCTGAACTTCTCCGTCATGAAAACAAAGGTTCTCGCGACAAAAAAGGTATCCGGTCTCACAATCGATCAGCTTCGCGCCAAACCTTTCATGTACGGCGTCATCATCGAATCCGTCTCCCGCGAGGACGGCGTCGCCATTCCCGTTCTTCCCCAGGTCAAACTCCAGTCCGGCGACATGATCGGCATCGAGGGCCTCCCCCAGGAAGTCCGGAAAGCCGCGCCGGAAATAGGCATCGAGGAAAGGCCGACAAATCAGACCGATATGATCTTTTTATGCCTGGCCATCGCCCTGGGCTCTTTCGTAGGAGCTCTGGCCATTCGCGTAGGCTCCATCCCCTTGAGCCTCTCGACCAGCGGCGGAGCCTTGATCGCGGGCATCTTTTTTGGCTGGTGGCGGACGCGCCATCCTTCGGTTGGCATGATTCCCGAAGCCTCCCTGTGGCTCATGAACAATCTGGGCCTGAATATGTTTATCGCCGTCATCGGCATTCAGGCGGGACCGACATTTATCTCCGGAATCCGCGAAGTGGGATTGATGCTGGTCGTGATGGGATTTTTCGCCACTTCCGCGCCCCTGCTTCTCTCGATCTGGATCGGCGACAAAATCTTTAAATTCCATCCGGCCATCAATCTGGGCTGTTGCGCCGGGGGCCGCAAAACCACTCCTGGTATAGGCGCGGTTACTTCGGCCCTGGGCAGCTCCGTCCCGGCCCTGGGCTACGCCATCACCTACGCCGTAAGCAACACCTGCTCCATTTTTCTTGGCGTGGCGATGGTTCTCTGCTTCGCTTGAGTCTCCTCCCTTTTTCAGGCGCGGGGAATGGCTCCGCGCCTGAGGATCCTCCTTGCGAAGCGCCGCCATTTAGGTTAGGCTTGTATAAAATTAATTTTTCGCTATTAACTGGAGTCCGCAATGGAAAAGGAAAAATTCGATCGCGAGCGAAAGGATGACGCCTGGTATATGAACGGGGGCAAATTCGACTGCGACAAACTGGGCGATATCGATCAGATCGCCGATCGCTATACCGATCACGAAGCGGTAAAATCCTTCGTCCGTAAGAAATGCAAGGAAGGCGAGATCCGCGGCTGGACAATCGACAAACTCTTCGCCTATCTGGACGAACAGGGCTTTAAGCGCGACTGAAATTCGCCAACCCATCGGCTTTCGCGGGAGCTTGCCTGGGCAAGCTCTTTTTATTTGCGGAGCGCTTACTGAATTCGTCGGCGCGTTCATGAAAAAATATTCGTACCCATCGCTCCTCTCCCGAAGCTCCGGCTACTTGCTAGGCCTTCTCTCCGCCTCGACCTTCGGGATGATCCCGCTCTTTACCCTGCCGCTCATGGCCTCCGGCATCCCGGCGCAGACGGCGCTGGTTTATCGTTTCGGCGGAGCGTCGATCATTCTTGGCCTGGCGCTCTGGCTAAAAGGCGAAAATTTCGCTCTCCCATCCGCCGCTCTCCTGAAGCTCGCCCTTTTAAGCTTTTTTTACATGCTGGACGTAATTTTGCTCTTTTACGCTTTCAGTTTCGTTTCCAGCGGCGTCGCGGCTACCCTCGAATTCCTCTGCCCAGTGACGGTCATCCTGATTATGACCCTTTTCTACGGCGAAAAATTTTCCCCGCGAGCCGGTCTCGCGACGGGCCTGGCCCTGGCCGGGGTCGCCCTGCTTTCGGCCTCGCCGGATATCGATCCGGCGCTGGACGCGACCGCGGCGCGGCTTCCGGCTCCGCCTTTCGGATCTCCCCGCCTATGGGGAGTATTGCTCGCGCTCTTTTCCGGCTTCGCGAACGCGCTGTATCTGGTCGGGTTGCAAGTCGCCAGACTACCGAAAATGTCCGATCTCCTCCTGACCTTCTACATCATGGCCTTTGGATCATTCTTCTGCTTCTTAAACGCCGGCGCTACTTCCTCACTCGTCTGGATTGCGGATCTTCGAGGCGTTTGTATGGGCTTTGGCCTGGCGCTGGTCACAGCCGTGATCTCCAACGCGACGCTGATCATGGCTATCCGCCGGATCGGCTCGACAATAGCGAGCATCCTGGGCGTAATGGAGCCGCTGACAGCCGTCGTAGTCGGCATGGCCATATTCGGCGAAGCCTGCTCGTCCAGGATTATTTGCGGAATAACCATAGCTCTGGCCGCCGCGGTCATAGTCGTCCTGGTTCCTGAAAAAAACTCCCGAAGCGCCCGGCGCTCTGGCCAATCCGCTTGATCGATAGATCGCGGGGTATTAAAAAAAACTTTTAAAATCCAAATTACATGAACACGGACACTCGCGCCGCCGGCTATGTTCTCGGCCTGATCTCCTCCGCCGCTTTCGGCATGATCCCCTTGTTTACCTTGCCCATCATGCGGGCCGGGATACCGGCCCAGACGGCGCTTGTTTACCGTTTCGTTATCGCCTCGATTATCATGGGCGTAATTCTGAAGTTGAAAGGCGAAAAATTTTCGGTATCGCCGCTCGCGCTTCTCAAGCTCTTTTTCCTGAGCTCCATGTATCTGCTGGCCGTGGCTTTCTTCTTTTCCGCATTCAGTTTCATGTCCAGCGGGGCCGCGGCGACTATCCAATTTCTTTATCCGGTCATGGTCATGCTGATCATGATCTTCTTCTTTCACGAGCGTTTTGACTGGCGCGTAGGATTAGCCGTAATTCTGGCTGTGGCTGGAGTGGCGCTGCTTTCCCTTGGCCCCGGCCTTGAGCCGGCCCTCGACGAAAACTCCGCTCGCGCCGCGCGGCCCCCTTTCGGAAGCGATCTTTTCTGGGGCGTAACCCTCTCCCTCCTCGCCGGTCTTTGCAACGGACTCTATTTCGTCGGTATCCAGGTCGCCAGCCTGCCAAAAATCACGGGCTTGGTCATGACCTTTTATGTAATGGTCTTCGGCTCCTTTTTCTGTCTTGGCAACGCCCTGCTTTCCTCGTCCCTTGTGTGGATGGACGGAGCCTTTGAGCTATTCATGGCCTTCATGCTTGCCCTGATCACCGCCGTAATTTCCAACCTCACACTCATTATGGCCATTCGCCGCGTGGGCTCGACCCTCGCCTCCATCCTTGGAGTCATGGAACCTCTTACAGCCGTCATTGCAGGCATTCTCGTTTTCGGCGAAGCATTCACGCTTCAATTAATGGTCGGCGTTGTTCTGGTCCTGATTTCCGTCATTCTTGTGGTTTTAAATCCCTCGAAAAAACAGGCCGAAAATTAACTGGACCGGCTTCGAGTGAAAAACGGCGGACAGAGTCCGCCGCGATAATTATTGCGTCGTCGCAAATGATTATTGCAATCTCGGCGGCTCGATGGGCGTTGTCGCCATGGAACCCGGCGCGGTAAGCGGCGCGATATTGTTTTCCGGCGCGACAGGGGCTACGGGCAACGGAATGGCCGGCGTAGTAAGTTTTCTGGATGTCATCCGGCGCGGGACTTTTACTTTCGCGACGGCCTTTTTTACGGCTACGCGCCGCTTCGCGGGACGCCAGACCCTTTTCTTGACCGTAGTCTTTTGCGGTTGCAAATTCAGCTCTGGCACGAGAGCGGGATCGACCCAGGTCGCGCCCGCCAGATTGAGCTGTTTGGGAATGCGGACGGAATTCCAGTAAAGCCGCGCTCCTCCGTATTGCGTCCAGGCCTCGTCCAGATTGACCGCGCCGTTGGGCAGATATTGCGGCAATTGCGAAGGATATACGGATCCGGGAGCCATATCCCCCGCCAGGGAGGGCTCGTAGCCGGGAGGCGGCGGAGCGGAAGCCGACTTGGCGACGTCTGGAAAAATGGCCAGAGCAAGCGCGAAAATCGCGAAATTGAGATATTTCATAAGCTTCGTCCCCAATTTTCTTTAATGTCTATTTTCGGCTATCGGTTATTTTACGAACAAGTTTAGATTATTTCAAAAAATTTTTTCGCGTCGCTTATCGGCCTCGTTAATCGCGACTATCGATGGTCGACCGGACTTTGGCGTATTCCGCGGGAGAATTGCAATTATAAAAATATTTTTCCATTTCCGGACCGTAGTCAAGATATAGGATTCTTTGCGGCGGCAAAATTTTCTTAATCGAGACAAGATTTTTTTCCAGGGACGCGCGGAGCGTTGGCAAGGCTTCGCGAGAATAAATCGCCGCGAGGGTCTGCGTCCGCCCCGATTCGCGCCCCCGCCACGCCGCCATTAAATAGCCTGGACTGGCTTTATAGGCGTTGATCAATCGCCTCGCTGTCTCAGCCTTGAGATATGGCAGATCGCAAGCCAGGACTTGCAAGGCGTCGTAGCCGATGGCGGAGAAAAAAGATAGTCCGGCGACGATTCCCGACAAAGGCCCGCGATCCGCGTATTCGTCCTCCACGCAAGGATACTCGGGGAAATTTTGCCGCGCGGCGCGACTGACGCGAGCCTGGGGGCAGATTTTGAGAGCTTCGCGAAAAACCGCGCTTAATAGGGTCTCGCCGTCACCCAGCGGCAATGTCGCCTTATCCAGGCCCATGCGCGACGATTCCCCTCCGGCCAGGACAAGAGCGGCTATCCGGGGCTCGGGAAGACAAGCCCGATCGCGAATAAAAGATCGCGAAATATCCATAGTAACATTAACTTAACGCGCGAAAAAATTCGTCCGCGTTTTTTCGGAAAAAGCCGATTCCAGAAGCCGGTCTCTCCCGTTCCGTCCCCTGGCGCGACGAAGGCGTTTTATAATTTATTTCAGGACGATTAAAACAGAACGCCGGAAGTCGACGCGGCCGTTTTTTAAAAGCCGGAATAAATTTATCCCTTGTCGGGACGAAGCGAAGCCGCGAATCCATAATAATATATTCGTCGCGACCGTACAAGGAAGCGGAGACTTTCGACGATCCCCCGGGGAAAAAAAGATTTTTCGAGTCTATAAAGTCGCGCCGGATTTTGTTTCGGCGGCCAGGCGACCGCCATTAGCGCGCGAATCCGGCCTTTGCCGTCCCTTGCAAAAATTTTGGAGCCCGGCCGCGGCGTTTCGTCGGCGAGCCGGTTTGACGCTTATTGCCGTATCGCCGTCTTATGTTTATCATACGCGGGGGCGAAGAAAATAATATCCCTTTTCGCCGTTTTTATCGCTGCGTATGGATCCCGATTTGAAGAAACCGGTAAGAACGGCGCTTGTCATCCTGGCCCTAACCATTATCGCGGGGACGGCGGTCAGCCTGCTTTTCGCGGCTCGGCCCAGGATCGCGGAGCGCCTTAATAACATAGTCTATGACGCCTGGCTCCTCAACACCGAAACGAAGGCCGCCGAGCGCGGTCCCGCTGTCATCGATGTGGACGAAGCCAGTCTGAACAAGATTGGCCAGCTTCCCTGGCCGCGCACAGTGCTGGCGGAGCTGGTCGAAATACTTTTAAACAGCGGAGCGTCCGCCGTCGGTCTGGACACATGGCTGACGGAGCCGGATCGATCCTCGCCCATAGCCGTCGATAGCCAGCTGGAAAGGACATTCGGCATTAATCTGGATTTTAGCCGCATTCCCCCGGCCGCGCTGGACAACGATCGCTATTTCCGCGATTCCATAAAGGACAAACCCGTGGCGCTGGGCGGGTTGGCCTCATTCGCCGGCGGCGACGGTATGCCGGAGCGGGATTTGCCAGCCCCCGCGAAAATTATCGACGAAATCGGTCCGGGCGCGCCGTCTCCCCGCGCCCGAATTCCCGAAATGACGGATCTTATTCCGCCTCTCCCCATCTTTACCCGCGTCGCGCCGATGGGTTTGCTGAATGTGTCCTTGTCAGACGGCGTGGTCCGGGCCATGCCGCTTCTGGCCAAAAACGGAGACGATATCTATCCCGGGCTCTCCCTCCTTACCCTGATGACGGCCCTGGGCGAAGACACCATCCGTCTGGAATCGCGCGAGGACGGTCTCGAGGCGATCAGAATCGGCCCCTATCGCGCCGGCGTCGACAAGGACGGATCTTTCCGGCCGCAATATCTCGGACCGGCGCGTTCGCTGCCTTATTTTTCAGCGATCGACGTGCTGGAAGGACGCGTGGGCCGGGACGAGCTGGAGGGGCGTCTTCTGTTTATCGGCTCGTCGGCGCATTCCCTGTTAAACTTGCGCTCCACGCCCTATGATTCCGCCACCCCAGGAGCCGAAATTCACGCGACTATTGTCGACAACATTCTCGCGGGCGAGAGCGTCCGCGCGCCGCATCACGATTGGGGGATTCGGCTTTTCGCCATATATTTTTCCGCGGCGCTTGGCGCGACAATTTTCTTGCTTCTGTCCCCGCTCGCTTACGCCGCGATTTCCTGCGCGGCTCTCGCCGTGTATATCGGAGGCTCATGGATCCTTTTTCAATACGGGCTTTTCGTCTCTCCCATCTCGTCGGCCATGGCCCTACTTCTTGCCGGCGCGGGGGCTTTGCTCGTCCGTTACAAACGCGAGCTTTCCGAGAAAAGAAAGATTCGCCGCGCTTTTGGCCAGTATGTTTCGCCGGAAGTCGTTTCGCAAATTGTCTCGGAGGGCGACCGCTTTCTCAAGGGCGAGCATAAGGAAGTAACGATCATGTTTACGGACGCCCGCGACTTTACGGCCATCTCCGAAAAGCTGTCCCCGGGTCAGCTGGTGCGCCTCCTCAATTGCTATTTCACGCCAATGACCGCCCGCGTGATCGCCCGGCATGGAACTCTCGATAAATTCATAGGCGACGCGCTGATGGCTTTCTGGAACGCGCCTTTGAACGTTCCGGACCATCCCCGCGAGGCAACGCGAGCCGCCCTGGAGATGCAAACGGCGCTGGCTGGTCTGCGCCCGGCGTTGGCCGCCGAATTCGGCATTGATATGCGCATGGGCATAGGAATTCACTCAGGTTGGGCGCATGTGGGCAATATGGGTTCGCGGGATTTGCTCGATTATACCTGCGTAGGCGAGAACGTTAATCTAGCCTCGCGTCTCGAAGGTCTTTGCAAACGCTACGGAATGGAGATAGTCGTCAGCGAAACTGTCCGCCGCGCTGGCGACGACGCGTTTTTTTTCCTGCCGCTGGATCAAATACGCGTCAAGGGAAGCGCGAAACCCCTGCGCGTTTATTCGCCATTCGCGGCGGCGCCGGATCCGGATATGGAGAAACCATGGAACGAAGCGCTGACCGCCTATTTCGCCGGCGATTTCGCCCGCGCCCGCGATTTGTTCGGCGCGCTTGACAAATATCCCCTTCTGCGGATCGCCCGACGCCTTTTCGCGGATCGTTGCGAAAAAATGGCCGCATCCCCGGCGCGAAACTGGGACGGAGTCTGGACTTATACGGATAAATAGATAAAGTTTTTATGGCTGGAATTACTACAAAACTCGTCCCGTCCGTCCCGCTAAACGGGGAAATTATCCGTCAAAGAAAATCGATCCGCAGTTAGGTTAAGAGAATATTTCAAGCAGATATTGTTATGGAAACAAATTCCGCATCATGGCGAAGAATCGCCGTTGTCCCCGGCTCGAGCCGCGAGTCGCGATTTAAATACGCGACCGCCATTAAGATATAAAGAAACTCAAACGCTAGTATTGCCAGGAAACCGTATTCCCGCGAGGAGTGAAATTGATGAATAGAAAAATACGCGTTCTCGCTCTCTTTCTAATCTGCCTCATGGCTCTCCCCCTTGGTTGTTCGAAGAAAACCCCGGACGGACCCGTGCGAGCCGAATATTATCCCGATTGTCACGAGCCTCTCGCCTACCTGCGAGACCGCCATTCGGGAACCGGCAAACGCGTCGCCATGGGCGCGGCGAAAGGCGGTCTTATCAGCGGCATAGCCACAGCCATCGCCGCGTCGATTACGGGCAATTTCCGGGCCGTCGGCGTTCTCGCCGGCGTCGCGGCCGGAGCGGCGGTCGGCGGTATTGTAGCGGGAACTTCCGGCGAAGATAAGGAAGAAAATATACGGATGAACAAATACCTGGAGGAGATCGACGGGGACATCAATGATATGGATTTTACCCAGGCCTCCGCGACCGTGTCCCGACAATGCTATAACAAGGCCTTCGCGGCCCTCAAAACCGACGTCCGCGCCGGAAAAATAGGCGTAAACGCGGCCCGGGATCGCTTCCGCGAAATCGTCGCCGGCGAAGACGAGGCCGCCCAACTGCTCAAAAACCAGCCGCAAAACGCCGAGATGGAAGAAGAATTCGAACAGGCGATCAGGGGAAAAAAATAGGCGGGACGCAATATTCCCGGATTCCTTGCGAAGAGTTATTCCCGTTGCAGAACTCGCGATAGCCGGGTATTAAAGAGGGAGCGCCAAGATGGCCATGTCCGGAGAAATTTAAGAAAATCGTCGGATACCGCGACGCTAAAAAGCTTTAAAGCAATAGCGAAAACCGGATCCCGTAGCGACTGCGATAACTTATCGGCTCCTCGCTATATCGTCTCAAGATTTGAGGAACATAAAAGCGACGCTTATCGCCGCGATCACAATCGCAGTCTGGCCCAAAGCGATTCCAAAACCCCACTTTATAATCTCGCGCTTGAGTTCGGAGACTTCGTTGCGAACGTTAATGGTCTCGTTTCGATTCGCGGCGACTTCTTTGCGCGTCTCCTGAATTTCGCCTCGCATATCTTTAAGCTCCGCCCATATATCCTTAATTTCGGCGCGTATCTCCTGAATTTCGGCCTTTAACTCTGTACGGACTTCCTCAATTTCGGCTTTGAGTTCAGCGCGAACTTCCTGAATTTCGGCCTTTAACTCTGTACGGACTTCCTCAATTTCGGCTTTGAGTT
>CAMWPE010000092.1 GCA_947176055.1 uncultured Desulfovibrio sp. | reverse complement strand
CTTCTATTTTTTGGATAAGGTCGACTTGTCGTCCGGAATTTTGAATCAACGCCGCGATTTTCACGTCCATGCTTTTCTGGCCGGGAACATCGTCCTCCGATAGTTTGGCTCGAAATCTTGTCGCGCTCTCCAGCCTGACCAGAGGATCTTCTTCGGCGATGATCCCGGCGAATTCTTTTTCCCAGCTCTCGTTTATGCGGGAGACAAGATTGGCCGCTTTTTTTTCCGCGTCGGCGAATTTATCCGCGAAAATTTTCGCGGTCAGGGGCGAGTTAACCCCGTATGCCATAAACTCTCGCAATTTATGGTATCGTTCGGCGAGGGATCCATGGTCCCCTAGCGCGTCGAGATAGCGGCTCTCCACGCCGGAGCGCCAAAAAACCGCGACTGTGAGCAAAAGAGCGCAGAACGCGACGCAGCCCCATTTTCCCCAGAAGAAGACTCTTTTTTTTAGGCGGCTCCTCGCGAAATTCTTTTCCAGATCGTCGATCGACCTTTTCTGATCCATGTCAAAAAACCTTGACCACGCCGATTCGGGCGACTCCTCGCGAATCGCCTTGAATTCGTCGAGATCGCTGGCGCTCCGCAATTTTCCATCCAGACTGGCGTAAGCCGCCCGGAGCGGAGTCTCGCGAGTATTCGCGATCTCCCTTTTTTCCTCGGGAGATAGAAAATCAATTAAGAGCGCGCCGTTGGCGGATTTAAAAATCCCTTCCCACTCCTCCATATTTCGCGCTTTGACCAGACGCGACTTCAAATCCTTCGCGTAATTGGCGGACACGAGAGCGAGACGTTTTTCCAGCTCCTTCCGTCCGTTAGCTCCCCGCCAAAGTTTCGCGGCGTTTTTCAGGACGCTTAAACATTGCCCCCAGTCGTTCTCATCCTCCGCCTTTTGGAGTTTTTGACGGAAAAGACGATAATTGACCGCCAATAATTTTTGGATCGGCTCCTCCGCGCGATAGGGAACAATTTTTCCTTTAACCGGAACATCGCCGGGAGCCGCGTGTCCGTACGCCGACACCGGAATGACAAACACATTCGCGAAAAAATTTTCGAGAGTGAGAAGGAGAGAGCGATAAGATTCGGTCGAGTTGGCGAATTTCAAGGCCGCTTCGTCTTCCGCGCGGCTTTTAAAATCCGGACTCTTGTCCCATTTATTTATAACGACAACCAACGGCGTGTCTATTTTTTCTGGTCCTCCGCGGCATAAGCGGACAATGCGGATGAAATGGCCGATTTCGAACCGCGCGGCCTCCATGGTCTTAATATCGTCGTTGTCAAAAGGCATAAAAACAATAAAACCGTCGGCTATTTCAAAGGCCGCTCTCAACTCGTCGAGTCCTTTAATACCCGAGTCGTAATCGCTCATAATCTCCGCGAAATGACCGTCGTAATCGGCGACGGAAAATTCCGCGTCGAAACGCCCGCTCTCCCCTTCGCCGCGATAGATAAATTCCAGCTCCGTATAAGCGCCCGCCGTGGCCGGGGGATTTTTCCCTGCGCGCAAGGCGCCCCAATGCAGTTTAAGTAGTTTAATTGTCGCGGGATCGCCGCTGGTTATCGACGCGTTGTTGGCAAGGGAAGCGAGATACACGGTTTTACCCGCGTGTCTGGGTCCCACAATGACAAATATGAGTTTATTTTCATCGACGCGGGACATTCGAGCATCCTTTCGCGATCTCTCCAGCCTGTTTGGCATAAAATTATCTCTTGTTGGCGAAACGAGGCGCCCCTGGACTAATTTCGCGCGGAAAAGCCGTCATGGCGACAGGATGGCGCTCTCATTCGCGACCGGTATAACTTTTCATTTTCGCTTTCCTATTATAAAAAAGAAAAAATTTTTTGCCAAACTCGCGGGAGTCTCCCTATGAAACTCAAGCTGGTGTCCTGGAATGTCAACGGTTTGCGCGCCCTCTTTAAAAAACCGCAATGGGATTTTTTTGAAAAGTCTGGAGCGGATATCCTCAATCTGCAGGAAACAAAAGCTCATCCTTCGCAATTGCCCGACGAGCTCCTGACTATGCCGGGCTGGAACGCTTACTGGGACAGCAGCGTCGTCAAGAAAGGTTATTCCGGGGTGGGAGTTTACACGAAGCTGGAGCCGCGCGCGGCGATTCCGGAACTGCCCAATCCAGAATACAAGGGCGAGGGTCGGCTCCTGCGTCTGGAATATCCTGAATTTTATTTGTTTAACGGCTATTTTCCCAACGGCGGAATGGAAATACTGGACGAAGACGGAAAGCCTACAGGCGGATTCAAGCGTCTGGACTACAAAATGGGTTTCCTGAATGCTTTTCTGGATTTCGCGGTCGAAAGTCAGAAAAAAAAACCCGTCGTCGTTTGCGGCGATTTTAATATCGCGCATAGATCCGTCGACCTTTCGAATCCAAAGGCCAACGAAAAGGTTACCGGCTTCCTGCCTGAGGAAAGAGCCTGGATGGACCGGTTCGTTGACGCCGGCTTCATCGATACTTTCCGCTTCGTAAACGGCGACGTTCCTGATAAATATACTTGGTGGTCGTATAAAAACCGGGGCCGATCGAGAAACGTCGGCTGGCGCCTGGATTATTTCTTCGTTAGTCGGGCATTAAAAGACAACATCCGCGACGCGTGGATCGAAAGCGGAATCGAAGGTTCGGACCATTGCCCTGTCGGTCTGGAGCTGGAATTTTAATGGCGCCTTTTTTTCAGATTTCCGAAGCCGCGATCTCAACCGCCTCCCGCGCTTTTTCCCTTTCCCCGCGAAGACGCTCCGCTAGCGCCGCGTCGGATACGGCCAGGATTTCGACCGCGAGCCACGCCGCGTTTTTCGCTCCCGCCTTGTCCAGGGAAACGGTCGCGACAGGCACTCCCGGCGGCATCTGAACTGTGGAGAGCAAGGCGTCCATCCCTCCCAGAGCGGTGCCGGACACAGGAATGCCAATTACAGGCTTGATAGAGCGCGCCGCTACCGCGCCGGCTAGATGCGCCGCCATACCGGCGACGCAAATGAAAACCTTGACGCCGTCCGCCTCCCCTTCGCGGACGATCCTCTCCGTCCTATCCGGACTACGGTGCGCCGAGCTTACGGTCATTTTCCAGGCAACGCCCAGTTTGTCAAAAACTTCGCCGCACGCCCGAGCGACCTCCAAATCCGATTTTGAACCCATTATAACAAGACAATCTGTCATCTTCCGCCCTTTATCCGGTTTCTTCCCCGGAAACATATTTTAATGCCGCCGCTTCGCCGCGGTCATATAAGCATAAAAAATATCTCCTGTATATCCCGCCAGACAACCGGAAACCGGTTAGTCCTCTCATAAAAACAGCGCGAAAATCCAAATACCCGCTTGTTTGTTTAAATTTTATAGGTTAATAATCGAAAAAACCAAAATGTCTTTTTTTTCACATTGCGCGAACCCGCGATGTCCGGATTCCGATATATGGCGCATGGGGCGTTATGTATGCACGTATGATCAAGGAGGAAAGCATGTTTCGTCTCCGCAAGCTTTGGACCTGGGCCGTTTGCCTCGCGCTGACGCTAAATTTCCTGGCGCCCTCTCTGGCGCTGGCCGCGAAAGCGAAAGCCAATGTCGTCATTGTGGCCGACACCAGGAAGCTCGACGGATTGTTGTACTGGTGGGCTGAGATGTATAACGAAAGCCATTTGCTCTTCGCCATCATGACCATGATCATTATCCCATTCCTCGGTTGCATACTGGGCTGGCTCGCCGATATCGTGATGAATCATATCGGCATCGACCTCCAACACCGCGATCTCGCCGAGAAATAAGAAGGAGGCATAGATGGATTGGTTATATATTTTAATGCCCATCTCCGGCGTCAACATCTTCTGGCCCGGCCTGATCATCCTGGGTCTGGGCGTCGGCATAATCGGCGGCTTCTTCGGTCTGGGCGGCGCGTGGATGGTTACCCCCGGTCTCAATATCCTTGGTTTCCCCATGGCTTTCGCTATCGGAACGGACGTGGCGCAAATGGCGGGCAAATCCCTTATCTCCACCATGCGCCATGGCAAATTCGGAAATGTTGACTACCTGCTCGGTATCACCATGCTCATAGGCACCGTCGTGGGCGTGGAAATCGGCGCGCAGATGGTCATGTGGCTGGAGAAAATCGGCTCGGTCGATAAAGTCGTCCGCTGGCTCTATGTCGTTCTTCTTGTGCTTCTGGCCTGGCTCGTATTCCACGACGTATGGTTGCGGCGCAAAAAAGAGCGCGAAGCGCAAGCGCAGAATCGCGAGCTGGACAAATCCGCGACGGGCGTCGATTGGGCCACAAAATTGCAGGCCATTCGTATTCCTCCCGTCATCCATTTTAAATACGCCGGCATTACCTGTTCCGCGTGGCTTCCCATTATCGTGAGCCTTTTCACAGGCTGGCTCGCCGGTATCCTGGGCATCGGCGGCGGCCTTATCCGTATGCCCGCGCTTGTCTATCTCGTTGGCTGCCCCACCCACCTCGCTGTGGGCACGGACCTGTTCGAGGTCGCCATCTCCGGTCTCTATGGCACGGCCAGCTACGCTTACAAAGGACGCGTGGAATTAATGGCGGCCCTGATCATGCTCTGCGGGGCGGCCATCGGCGCCCAGATCGGCGTCGTCGCCACGAAATATGTGAAGGGGTACGGCATACGTTTCGTCTTCGGTCTGGCCGTTCTTGGCTGTCTCATGTCCGTCGTCCTCAAGCTCCTGCAGGCGGAATTCCCCTCCGCCGGCTGGTGGCTCAGCCCTCTCGCGACCGTAGAAGTGCTTGGCTTCGTCAGCGCTATCTCCATTTATATCGCAATCCGCATGGTGCAAGGCGCGAAGGCCGAACTCGCCGCTAAAAAGACAGCGGGCAACTCTTGAGGAGGAAGAAAATGAACAAAAATCATTTAGCTTTAGCGTTCGTCCTCGTCTTTTCCCTCGTCCTGGCGGCTTGCGAATTTAACGGGGGCGTAGAACAGGGACGGTGCGTGGCCTACGACGAGGCCAACAGGACTGTTACCGTAGTTGTGGACACCGCCATTGACCAGCATAATCCCCATTACAGCGGCAAGGTCGACACATTTAAATTGCCCGAAAAAGACATCGACATGGGACCGGCTCCCATAGCCGGCGATCTCCTCATGGTCGAAACGGACAAGAAGCAGATCCTCTATTACAATCAGGCGGACAAGAAGATTGAAACGATGCCCGTCACCATCATTTCCGAAGAAAAAGGCGTTACCGCGAAAAGCCTCGGCTCCCGGACCTTCCCGGAAATTAACGAGCAGGATCGCGCCATTACGGTATATTCCGCGCGTCTGGGCGAGCTCATCACTTTCCGTCCGGATGCCGAGGACGCTTTCAATCTGCCCAAATCCACCTGGGCGCTCGGCGACGAAGTGCGGATAGCCTACCGCAACGATACCCGCGCGCAGGCTATCCGCTTTATGAACGTGTCCAAAACCAATATCTTTACCCGCTAACTTATAACCGGCGCGAGCCGGATCCGACCGGTTCGCGCCAGAATGTCATGAACAGTTACAAACAATCGCTTTACAAAACCCTTATCCGGATCGCCGCCAATCTTGTCATGGTCGGAGCCCTGTTTTTTGGAATGTACCGGGCCTCCAGACAAATCGCCCTGCCATCGGAAGCCGTCTTTTGTCTCTATTTTTTTGGCATTACCATTCCGGCCTGGATCCTTGCCTATTGCCTTATCCGCTGGGTGAAAAATAACTGGCCCGCCGAAGAAGAAAGCCTGATCTCGTTGCCCGGCCTGGGCCACACCCTTGTGCGCTGGTCCGTAATTCCGGAAGACAGCGGCGCCGCCCCTCGCGTTCTCCGCGGATCCTCCGGGACTTAAAATTCTATCGCGCTCCGCCCATCCGCCGCTCTTCCCGGGGATACCCCCAATATATTCTCGTTAACGGCGCTTCATTTGCATATTTCCGTTATCAGGATACAGTTTGACGTTCGCGCGCGCCGCTCTTTTCCCACTTGCGTTTTTATTAAATACTTGCCAATATACCATATCCGTTTTTCGGACGACAAAACGCGCGTCCGCGCGATACGCTTTTATGGCGGGTTGGATATGTTGCGATTCTTTATTTACTTCTCCGTTTGCGCAATAACTTTATTGACGGCTTTGCCGGCGCTCGCCGCCGACGTTCTGGGCGGGGAAGTAATCGGCGGTACCGCGCCGGCCGAAGAGCCGACCGCGGGGCAAGAGGAAACGAAGGAGCGAGACAGCGCGAAAATGACCCAGCCTATATATCCGGGCGTTATAAACAAGGTTATTTCGAAAGGAGGAAACGGGACGCCGGAAACCCTCCTGAATTATCCCGTTTTCAAAAACGGAAAAGTTAATAGCGCGATCCTGGCCTTCGTCAAGGAAATGGCGGCCGACTTCGAAGAGGATATTCGCATCGAGGCTGGCGAAGAAAAACCCTCGTCTTACGAAATGTGGGAGTCCCATGGTTCCTACGTTTTGGAATACGCCAATCCTGACGTAGTCACGGTCGTCTTCTCCATATATAGTTATAGCGGCGGCGCGCACGGAATGCTCCTGTTGCGTTGTTTGAATTTTAATCTCCAGACAGGGGAAGAGTTTGCTTTCGATACCATATTCGGGGATCCCGAAAAGGCGCTTGGAATTTTAAGCGAACTCTCGATAACCCGGTTGCGCGCCGAACTTGGCGACGAAGCCGACGAAGATATGATTTCCTACGGCGCCTCGCCGGAAAAGAGCAATTTTAATAATTTGATCCTCCGCCACGACGGCGTCGCGGTTCAATTTCAGCCCTATCAAGTCGCTCCCTGGGCGGCGGGTCCTCAAACTGTGCAAATAGATCTCAAAGAATTATCTCCCGCGAAACCCAATCCGGAAATCTGGCCGGATACCAAAAACGAAAAAAAATAGCTTTCCGGCGCCTTGTCAAGGATAATGGCCTTGCGTTTTTCCGGAAAGGGACTTAACTATTCTCCCCCGCCTCGCGCGAGATTTACCCCGCTAAATCCTGAAAACCGGAGCGTTTTCGCGCCGGTTTAATCGGGATCCCGGAGAGTTTTGACGCGACGGCTCGTCATTAATTAATATTATTTGTTTAAAGGAATTTTTGATGGCCGGAGTTTTTCGCTGGCCCGAATGTAGTCGGGTCTTTTTTTTGTCTCTTATTTTTGTCGTCGTTTTATTTTTCCCTTTTTCTCCGGAAGCTTTCGCGGGTTTTCAACACCCTCGCGATTCATCCTATCCCGGATTTGAACCCGACGATCCCAAGGATAAACGGGCCGCTGTCAAAACGATTTCCGGCGCGAAATGGCCCGGAATTATCGATCATCTCCTTCAACGTCCCCAACCCGACGATCCCGAATTCGGCAAGGGTTTTAATATTCATATATCCTATCCGTCTATCGGCGACAAACTTGTGGACGGCGATATACGCCATTGGGTCTCGCAAATAGCCTCCGCCTTCGAATCGCATCTGGATTCTTCCCAGTTGGGGGACGGAACGAATGAAGAGATCGATAACCAGATCGCGCGTTATCTGCAGGATGACGATCTGATTTCAGACCTCGCCGCGACGGATGACGAAACAAAAAGCTTCGAACTTTTCGGTAATTATTCCGTCTCGCGCCCCTCAAAATCCGCGATCAGCGTAACTTTCGAATTGTGGAATTACTCCAATAACGGTCCGGGGACCCTGGACATTATCACCTTGAATTATAATCTCCGGAATAAACAGAGGCTTAATTTCGTGGATATTTTCGAGCGTCCCGATGTGGCCCTGGAATTGATGTCAAACTGGACGCGCAAGAATCTGGGTCCGCGACTGGAAGCGGGCGGTTACGGGCATATGCTCGAAACAGGCACCATGCCTCTCGTGGAAAATTTCTCCAGCCTGACTCTGACTCCCGACGGAATCAGAATTAACTTTCAACCCTATCAGATAGCTCCCATGGAAGCCGGCGCGCAGAAAATAGATATGCCCCTTTCGGAATTGCTTCCGTCCGGTCCGTTGCTCGCTTTATGGGACAAATAAAAACAAGATTCTCCGCAATCATGAACTTGCGTCTTTTTCAGGAAAAAGATAATGGAATTACAGGATCTTTTAAAAATCATCGCCTGTCCTAAATGCCATGGGGATCTCTCTCTCCTCGAGCCGGAGGCGCTGTTATGCGCGAGTTGCGGCTTGGTTTATCCCATTCGCGACGGTATTCCAATTTTATTGATCGAGGACGCGAAGCCTTTGGAGGAATGGAAAGGACGGGAAAAAAAGGTTGACGGTTAAACTTGAGGCGGGATGTTTTTAGCGCCTTTCGGTATGAAAAACATAATCGCTCTATGACGTTTCGCAAGGCAAGCCATCCGGGAAAGTAAGCCTCAAGGGAAATCGCCGGCCCGGGATAGAGCAATCCCTGGGGAAATCCGCTATAGAAGGTCATCTTTCATGCGCATGTTAATCGCTTCCGATCTGCACGGCTCGAATTCCAGTCTGGAATATTTGATCAACGCTTGCGGCCAGATAAATCCGGACGCGCTGGTTTTACTGGGAGATCTAGTATATCACGGTCCGCGCAATCCGTTGCCGTCAGGTTATGACACGGCTTCGGTGCTAGGCGATATACATAAACTCATGAAATATCCCATAGTGGCGGTGCGGGGCAATTGCGACGCGGAAGTCGACGCGGCGCATATGCCCTTTCCTATGCCGGATTATGCCTGGATCAACGCCGATGGTCTCAACATTCTCGCCTGTCATGGTCATCATTTGCCCGAAAAAGCTCCGTTGCACGGCATTCAGGACGGATCCGTGATTCTTCGCGGGCATACGCATATTCCTCGGGGCGAAACAGACGGTCCGGTTCCTGTCGGGAGTCCGGGCTCGATCTCGTTGCCAAAAAACGGCTTTCACCGCTCTTATGGAAGTTATGAGGACGGTCATTT